>JBAXQV010000066.1:0-15013 GCA_037131575.1 Actinomycetota bacterium | reverse complement strand
CTGTTCCAGCGACACCTGCGAAGAAGGCTCCCGCGGCCAAGTCCGCGGCCGCCACCAAGGCAGTGGCTGCAGCCAAGGCGCCGGCCACTCCGGCCCCGGCTGTTGCCAAGGTCGAACCGGCCAAGGCGCCTGCTGCTGCGAAGAAGTCGGCCAAGTCGACCAACGACTCCGGGGTGCAGGCTGTCGTGTACCCCGCGGTCAAGGGCCAGACGAAAGACGGCATCTCGTACACAAAGGACTTCGATGCGAAGTTCCTGACGATGATGCGCGATCGCCTGATCGAAGAGCGGGTGTCGCTGACCGGACAGGCGGTCCGGCTCGAGGACGAGGCCAACTGGCTGATCGAAGAAGCCGAGATGGGCGATGTGCAGTTCGACGAAGAGGGCGGCGAGGGCGACACGATGGTCGTCGAGCGTGAACGCGATCTGGCGTTGTCGGCACAGGCCCGTCAGACCATCGCCGATATAGATGTCGCCATGGAACGTTTGTTGGCCGGTACCTACGGGTACTCCACGCAGTCCGGCCGTCCGATTCCGCGCGAGCGCCTCGACGCGATTCCGTGGACCACGGTGCTCGTCGAGGAGAAGGTCGGCGGCCTCGGCCGTCGCTGAACACGTGTCGGATCACGCCGAACAGCCCGAACCTGGGCAGGCCGAACCCGAACAGGCCGAACCAGCACAGCACACGGCGCCCGACTCGGCGCAGCCTGTCGCGCCGCGGCGGCGGCGCATCGCCCCCGTGAGTCTTGTCATCGCATTCGTGGTGGTGGTGCTCGACCAGCTCACGAAACATTGGGCTGTCAACGCGTTGGCCGATGGGGCCGCGCGCCATGTGGTGGGCTCATTGCAGTGGAATCTCGCATACAACAGCGGGATGGCGTTTTCGCGTGCTACCGGGATCGGGCCGCTCATCGGTCTCGTGGCGTTCGCTGTGGTGGTGGGGCTGGCGTTCACCAGTTCACGCCTCGGTTCGCGCGTGGCCGAAGTCGCTGCAGGACTGCTCATCGGCGGTGCGCTCGGCAACCTGCTCGACCGACTGTTCCGTGGGCAGGGTTGGCTGCGCGGGTCGGTGGTCGATTTCATCGACCTGCAGTGGTGGCCCATCTTCAACGTGGCCGATATTGCCGTCACCGTGGGTGCCGTGGTGTTCGCGCTTTCGGCATTGTTCCAGCCCCCTCGCCAGGGCGCATCGAGATGATCGAGGAAGTGATCCCTGCGGCGCTCGATGGTGAGCGTCTCGACCGAGTGGTCGCCATCGTCACGGGTGCCAGCCGCGCCGACGCTGCCGTGCTGGTTGCTGCCGGCGGGGCACAGGTCGACGGTGCGGTGGCCGTGTCGGGCAAATTGCGGCTCCGTGAAGGCCAAGCGGTGAGCATCGACCCCACGCTGCTTCCCACGGTGCCACTGCCTGCCGCCGACCCCACCGTGGAGTTCACCGTGGTGCACGCCGATGCCGACATCATCGTCATCGACAAACCCGCTGGGCTGGTGGTGCACCCTGGAGCCGGCAACCCCGACCGCACGTTGGTGAACGGGCTACTGGCGCGGTTCCCCGAAATTGCCGATGTGGGCGACCCGGCTCGGCCGGGCATCGTGCACCGGCTCGATGTGGGCACAACTGGGCTGATGATCGTGGCGCGTTCTGAACGTGCCTACGACCTCATGGTGGCGGCTCTCGGCGCGCGTGAAGTGGAACGTGGCTACCGCACCCTGGTGTGGGGCTGGCCCGCCAATACGGTGGGTGTCATCGATGCTCCCATCGGGCGCGACCACCGCGACCCGATGCGCATGGCGGTGGTGGCCGACGGCAAGGTGGCGCGCACCCGGTATCGGGTCGAGCGCACGTATCGCGATGTCGCCGAGGTGGCCGAACTCAGCTGCAAACTCGAAACGGGCCGCACCCACCAGATCAGGGTGCACCTGGCCGCCATCGGGCATCCGGTGTTGGGCGATGGCACCTACGGCGGGGCGCGGGCGGCGCTGGGCACGCTGCCCCGGCCGATGCTGCACGCCGAATCGCTGGCGTTCGAGCACCCGGTGACCGGTGAGGCGCTGCAGTTCACGAGCCCCATCCCTGCCGACATGGCGGCAGTGATCGCCTCGCTGGGCGAACCCGAGGCCTACGAGATCAACTGACTGCGCTCGGGCCAGGGCGACCGGCCCTTGGCAACCGAGGCCACCGAGGCGAGTGTGTATCCCTCGAGCAAGCTGCGCATCTGCTCACCGGCGAGTTTCCACACGGCATAGAGCACACATTGGCCTTCGTGGTCGCACGATCCATCCTGATGCGGTTCGCCGAAGTCGCCGAGCGAAATGGGGCCGTCGACTGCGGAGAGGATTTCGCTGAGATGGATCTCGGCGGGTGGCCGAGCAAGCACATAGCCGCCGCCAACGCCGCGCTTCGAACGCACCAAACCGGCACCCTTCAGGGCGAGCAGGATCTGTTCGAGATACGGCTGCGGAATTGCTGTGCGTTCGGCGATGTCGCGCACACTGGTAGGCCCTGGTTCGTCGGCGTGGAGGGTGAGCGATAACAACGCTCGACACGCATAGTCACCCTTGCTCGACACTCGCACATCCACATCGTAGGTGCATCGAGGGCCGTGCCGTGACTTCGCCGTGCGGATGCGCCGGTCGACTGGCCGCACGTCCCGGTTGGCGCCGGCGTAGCGCACATGGTGGACTAGGCATTCCGTGTCGAGTTCGCCCATCATTCCCCGTTACAGCGGCCCCAACGTACGTGGCCTGGTGCCTGCGTTGATGGCTCCTACCCGGCGCGGGTTCCCTGAGTGGATTCCCGCCGAAGCGGGCGCAGCGCGTCAGGTCGTGGTGCTCGTTCTCGACGGTCTTGGCTGGGATCAACTGCAAACGCGACGCGATGTGGCGCCCACCCTGGCGGGCCTCGCCGGTGGGCCCATCACCACCGTGGCGCCCACCACCACCGCCACGGCGCTCACCTCCATCACCACTGGGCTCACCCCGGGCGAACACGGCCTCATCGGCTATCGCATCGATGTTGGTGGTGATGTGCTCAATGTCTTGAGGTGGCACACCGACCAACATGGCGACGGCCGTCGAGCGCATGAGCCACAGCGGCTGCAGCCGTTCGCTCCGTTTCTCGGCGAGATTGTGCCGGTGGTCAGTAAGGCCGATCTCGAGAAGTCAGCATTCACCCAGGCCCATCTCCGTGGTTGCCGCCCGATGGGATGGCGGG
The DNA here is from genome assembly GCA_037131575.1 of Actinomycetota bacterium. Classification (GTDB taxonomy): domain Bacteria; phylum Actinomycetota; class Acidimicrobiia; order Acidimicrobiales; family Ilumatobacteraceae; genus VFMC01. The sequence goes on along the minus strand of JBAXQV010000066.1, from coordinate 11,800 downwards.
CCGCGTCGAGCCTGCCGGTCACCGTGGGTGAACTGCTGCGCAGTGGCGAGCGGTTCGTGTACGCCTACTACGACGGTGTCGACAAGATCGCGCACGAGCGGGGCTTCGGCGCCTACTACGACGCCGAATTGCGGGCAGCCGACCAACTGGTGGCCGATGTGATGGCGCAGTTGCCCACGGGAGCGGCGCTGGTGGTCACCGCCGATCACGGCCAGGTGCATGTAGGCGACAACACGGTTGCCGTGGCCGCCGAGGTGGCCCGCCTGGTGCACCACACGTCGGGGGAGGGGCGCTTCCGTTGGCTGCATGCCAAGGCTGGCGCGGCGGCCGACCTCACCGCAGCGGCTACGGCTGCGCACAGCGATGTGGCCTGGGTGGTCACCCGCGAGCAGATGCTCGACGAAGCCTGGTTCGGTGCCGTGGTGAGCCCGCCGGTACAAGCCCGCCTCGGCGATGTGGCCCTCGTGGCGCGTGCCGATGTGAGCTTCGACGACCCCAGCGATACCGGCCCGTTCTCCCTGGTCTGTCGGCACGGTTCGCTCACCTCCGCCGAGGTGTATGTTCCCCTGCTGGTGGCTGTTCCCTGAACGGCCCGAACGAGAAGCGATGACCATGAGCATGCCCACCGAACCCGAACCAGCCCGTACCGACACCCGCTCGCCGACGCCGAGTTCGCCGACGCCGAGTTCGCCGACGCCGAGTTCAGTGGAGCGGGTGGAGGTGGTTGCGGCGGTGCCTGCCGAGAGCGAACCCACGGAAACCGTGTCGGAACCGGCCAAGGTGATGCGGATCGGTTCGATGGTGAAGCAGCTGCTCGAAGAAGTGCGCAACACGCAACTCGACGAGCCGAGCCGCGAACGGTTGGCCGAGATCTACGAGCGGTCGATCGTGGAGCTCACGGCGGCATTCTCACCCGACCTCCAAGACGAACTGCGCAACCTGGCGCTGCCGTTCCGCGACGGCGAGATACCCACCGAGGCCGAACTTCGTATCGCCAAAGCGCAGCTCGTGGGCTGGCTCGAGGGCCTGTTCCACGGCATCCAGGCCACCCTGTTCGCCCAGCAACTCGCTGCGCGTCAGCAACTCGAACAGATGCGCCAGCTCCCTCCGGGCATGATGAACGACCCGGGAATGTCTGGTCAATCGATTCCCGAACGCCCGGGAACGTACCTCTGAGGGCTCGCCCGGTGCGCGCGCCGCGGCGAGCCGCTAGGGTCGAACGAATCACATCCGTGTAACCCGACCGTGTCCGCACGATCGGCCGACAGCCGAAAGGAGCCGCAGTGGGCGACTCGTTCACCCACCTCCACGTGCACACCGAGTACTCGATGCTCGATGGCGCGGCGCGGCTCGACGAACTGGTGGCGAAGGCTGCTGGCGATGGCCAGCCAGCCATCGGTATCACCGACCACGGCAACATGTACGGGGTGCTCGACTTCTATAAGGAGTGCCGTAACCAGGGTGTGAAGCCCATCATCGGCACCGAGGCCTACATGGCCTTCGATACACGGCGCGAGCGACCGGTGCGCCGCGGGCGTGTCGACGATTCGGGTGGCGATGCCGACGGCGGCAAGAAGCTCTACTACCACCTCACCCTGCTCGCCGAGAGCGACCAGGGCTACCGCAACCTCATCCAACTGTCGAGCCTCGCCTATCTCGAGGGCTACTACTACAAACCGCGTATCGACTGGGAGCTCATCGAGAAGTACCACCACGGGCTCATCGCCACCACCGGGTGCCTGGGCGGGCATGTGCTGCAGTCGTTGCTCAACGGCGACGAAAAGGGTGCGTTCCAGAAGGCCGGTCGGCTGCAAGAGATCTTCGGCAAAGACAATCTCTTCGTCGAACTCCAAGACCATGGGCTGCAGGCCCAGCGAGATACGAACCCGCTGTTGGTCGACATCGCCCGTCGTATCGGGGCACCCTTGCTGGCCACCAACGATTCGCACTACACCCATCGCGCCGACCATGAATCGCACGATGCGCTGCTGTGTGTGCAAACCGGTGCGTTGCTCAGCGACCCCAAGCGCTTCAAGTTCGAAGGCACCGAGCACTATCTGAAGACCGCTGCGGAGATGCGCTACCTGTTCCGCGACCTGCCCGAGGCGTGCGACAACTCACTCTGGATCGCCGAACGGGCTGAAGTCACCATCGACTTCGGCAAACCGCAGCTGCCCAACTTCCCCAAACGACCGCTCGAGTTCGCCGACGATGCGGCGTATCTCGACCATCTCACGTGGGAAGGTGCCAAGCAGCGGTGGGGCGATGAACTTCCCAATGTCGTGGTCGAACGTGTGGCGTATGAGCTGCAGACCATCAAGAACATGGGTTTTGCCAGCTACTTCCTCATCGTCGGCGACCTCATCGCCTATGCCAAGGGAAGGGGTATCAGGGTGGGTCCGGGTCGTGGCTCTGCTGCCGGTTGCGCCGTGGCGTATTGCCTACGCATCACCGATCTCGACCCCATCAGGTACGACCTGCTGTTCGAGCGGTTCCTCAACCCGAGTCGTATCTCGATGCCCGATATCGACATGGACTTCGACTCGCGATTCCGCGACGAAATGATCCGCTACGCCGCTGAAACCTACGGGCGCGATCACGTGGCTCAAATCATCACCTTCGGCACCATCAAGGCTCGCAACGCCGTGCGCGATGCAGCGCGCGTGCTCGGCTACCCCTACGGCGTGGGCGACAAGGTGGCCAAGGCGATGCCCCCGCTCATCATGGGGCGCGATACACCGCTGCGGTACTGCTTCGAGGAAAACCCCAAGTACATCGACGGCTTCAAGGCGGCGAGCGAACTGCGCGCGATGTACGAAACCGACCCCGACGTGCAGCGCGTGGTTGATGTGGCCAAGGGCCTCGAGGGCTTGAAGCGCAGCGACGGTATCCACGCCGCGGCGGTGGTCATCACCAAAGAACCCATCACCGAGTATCTGCCGGTGCAGCGCAAGCCCGAGGCCGGGGTCGACCCTGCCGAGGCACCCATCGTCACCCAGTACGAAATGCACGGGGTGGAAGAACTCGGCCTGTTGAAGATGGACTTCCTCGGTCTGCGCAACCTCGACGTCATCACCGACACCGTGGCCATGGTGCGCGCCACGAAGAACCCCGGGTTCGACATCGACTCGGTGCCCCTCGACGATCCAGTCGTGTTCGCCCTGTTGGGTCGCGGCGACACGATGGGTGTGTTCCAACTCGAGTCACCGCCCATGCGAGCGTTGCTGAAGAGCATGGCGCCCACCACCTTCGACGACGTGGGCGCACTCATCGCCCTGTACCGGCCCGGCCCGATGAGTGCGAACATGCACTACGACTACGCCGACCGGAAGAACAACCGCCAGGAAGTGCAGTACTTCCACCCCGACGCTGAACTGTTGCTCGCCGACACCTACGGCCTGATGATTTATCAGGAGAGCGTCATGCGTGTGGCACAGAAGTTCGCCGGGTACTCACTCGCCGAAGCCGACAGCTTGCGCAAGGCGATGGGCAAGAAGTCGCGCGAGGTCATGGCCAAAGAGCGCAGCAACTTCGAGGCCGGCTGCGAACGCAACAACTACGGCCGCGAACTCGGCGAGCAACTGTTCGACGTCATCGCCAAGTTCGCCGACTACGCCTTCAACAAGAGCCACAGCTACGGCTACGGCCTGGTCACCTACCAAACGGCATATCTGAAGTCGCATTACCCCGTCGAGTACCTGGCATGTTTGCTCACCAGCGTGAAGAGCAACCTCGACAAGGCCGCGGTGTATCTCAGCGATGCTCGGGCCATGAGCGTGAAGGTGCTCACCCCCGACATCAATCGCTCGGTCACCAACTTTTCCGCGCTCGAACCCGATGAAGTGCCCGATGGTGTGTCGTTGCCGCTCGGCAGTCCCGGTGCCATCACCTTCGGACTGTCGGCCATCCGCAACGTGGGCGAGGGCCTGGTGGCCCAGATGCTGGTCGACCGCGATGCTGGCGGCCCCTACGAGTCGTTCCACGACTTTGCCGAGCGTGTGCCCGAGCCGGTGCTCAACAAGCGCACCATCGAGTCGCTCATCAAAGCAGGGGCATTCGACACGCTCAACCACCCGCGCAAGGGCTTGCTCATGGTGTTCGAGCAGATCATCGACACCACGGTGGTGCGTCGGCGCGAGCGCGACCAGGGCGTGATGAGCCTGTTCGGCGATATCGACGATTCGGGCGACACCGGGTTCACCGAGCGGATCAATATTCCTGATGTCGAGTTCGACAAGGGTGAACGGTTGAAGTTCGAAAAAGAGATGCTCGGGCTGTATGTGAGCGACCACCCGTTGTTGGGTGTGGAAGCCGCGCTGCGCCGCAAGGTCGACTGCTCGGTTGCCGAAGCGTCCGAACGCGACGACGGTTCCATGGTGGTGCTCGGTGGGCTCATCACCGGGTTGGCGCGCAAGTACACCAAGAAGGGCGACCAGATGGCGGTGTTCACGCTCGAAGACCTCGACGCCACCATCGAAGTGACGGTGTTCCCACGGGTACTCATGGAGCAGGGCCACAAACTCGTCGACGATGCCATCGTCACCGTGAAGGGGCGCATCGACAAGCGCGACGAAACCCGGGTGGGCTTCATGGCCCAAGACGTCACCGTGCTCGAAGGTCTCGACGTGGGGGCAAACACACCGCTGCACCTGCGTGTTCCGGCAACGTCACTCAGTGAGGCCAAGATCGACCGGTTGCGCGGCATCCTGCGCGACCACCCCGGCGATTCACCGGTGTATCTGCACATCGGCCAGGGCAAGATTCTCCGGCTCTCCGATGAGTTCTGTGTCGATATCGACCGTGCTGTGCCCGATTTGCGCATTCTTCTCGGTCACGACGCCGTCGACCTCTGAGCACGCTGTTTTCGGCAAATCTCTGGCTGCTTGTGGATACCGCCGCGGTGGGTGGCAGAATAGAGAACTGTTGTCGTGCGCCTCGCGCACCTTCCGTATCGATCCGACAGGAGTTCAGGGCAATGGCAATCCAGGTGGAAACCAGGGACTGCGCAGCGCTCACCGACGCCGACCTCGATGACATGGCGTCGATGGGCGGGTCGTTCGACATCGGTGTGCTCTCGAAGGCCAAAGAAGACTGGGTGTTGTGCACCACGGCCAAACTCGACGACAAGTTGTCGGGTTTCACGTTCTCCACGCTCGAGCGCATCGGTGGCACCCCGTGCGTGCTCGTGGGTCTCATGAGCGTGCGCCGTATGGCCAAGCGCGATTCGGTGTTGAAGGAATTGATGCACGAGGCCTACCACCGTGCACTCATGGCCTTCCCCGATGAAGATGTCGTGGTTGGCGCCCGCATGGTGCGGCCCGATGCCCTCGATGCGTTCAAGCAGCTCGACGACGTCATTCCCCGCCCCGGTCACCGTGCCGTCGGTGAAGAGCGTGCGTGGGGTCGCCGTCTCGCGCGCCGGTTCGGCGTCGATGCGCACTACGACGAGCAATCGTTCGTGGTCAGTTCCAACGGGCAGAGCGGTTTCGTCGATCACGAGTCGTTGAAGGCCGACAAGATCACGGCCGAGGTGGCTGCCATGTTCGCCAACGTGAAGCCCACCAAGGGTGGTTCGCTCATCGTGCACGGTTGGACGATGGCCGAAGATCTCGTCAAGCTCGGGGCTCGGCAACTGGTGTGAGTGAGTTCGGTGCCGTAGTGCGGCGCCGACGGATGTGCCGCTCGTTCCGGCCCGACCCGGTGGATCCTGCACTACTCGACGAACTGGTCGAGCTTGCCTCGCGTGCGCCGAGCGCGGGCAAGAGCCAAGGATTGCACCTCGTGGTGCTCGAGGGTGCCGACACCGACGCGTTCTGGCGACATGCCTTTCCGGTGGAGCGACGCAACGGCTTTCGCTGGCCGGGGTTATTCACCGCGCCGGTGATCGTGTTGCCCTTCGCCGACGCCGATGCCTATGTGCGCCGCTACGCCGAGCCCGACAAGGCGTCGACCGGGTTGGGTGTGGCTCCCGAGGCGTGGCCGACGCCGTACTGGACCATCGATGCGTCGATGGCGGTCATGACCCTGTTGTTGGCCGCCGAAGATGCCGGGTTGGGCGCCCTGCTGTTCGCGGTGTTCAACGGTGAACAAGCGGTGCGTGACGAACTCGGGGTGCCCGACCGTTTGCAGTTGCTCGGGGCATTGGCACTGGGCTGGCCTACCACCGAACGCGAGCAGGGCCGCAGCGCCGGGCGCCAACGTCGCTCGGCGAGCGACATCATTCATCGCGGTCGCTGGTAGCCCGCCGCGAGCGTCAGCCCGTAGGCGCATTCGGTTCGGTGAGTTCGAGTTGGGCGCGGAGTTCGTCGGCCGTTGCTGCCGGTTGTTGGCAGGTGAAGTCGCGACACACGTAGGCGAAGCCGTCGCGGCGGCCCTCCCACAGAGGAGAGGAATATGGTTCGCCCCACGCCAGCACCGCGCCGGGCCGCCACTGCTCGAACACTGCGGCCACGAGGTCGGGACGATCGCCCACCACCGCCACCTCGGTGCTGCCATGGAGGCGCGACTGCACCGCCCAGAATGCGTGGGTGAACCCCGATGGAGTGTTGTCCATGAGGCCGCCGATGAGCAGGAGAATCTGCTCGGCAAGATTGCGGTAGCGCATTTCGCCGGTGAGCTCAGCGAGCCGGTCGAGCGCCACGATGGCCATCGAGTTGGCCGATGGGGTGGCATTGTCGAGCAGATCTTTCTGGCGCACCACCAACTGCTCGGCATCGTCGGCGGTGGTGAACAATCCGCCGTTGTCGGTGTCCCAGAAGTGATCGAGCATGGCGTCGGCCACGTCGCAGGCGCGGTATATCCAACGTGCCTCGCCAGTGGCCTCGGCGAGCCGGGTGAAGGCGTCGACCAGCGCGGCATGATCGGCAGCCAACGCGCTATGCCGGGCCTGCGGTTCGCCATCGACCTGCCAACTGCGTCGCCAGCGCCCATCGGGGGTGCGCAGTTCGGTCCACAGGAATTCGCCATTGGTCTCGGCTGCAGCGAGCCAATCGGCTCGCCCGAACAGTGAGGCGGCCTCGGCCAGGGTGGCCAACATCAACGCGTTCCACTCGGTGAGCACCTTGTCGTCGAGACCGGGCCGCTGGCGCTGCGACCGGGCCGCAAACAACAGGGCCCGGGCCGCTTCGATGGCCGGCGGGCGAAGCAGGTCGGCGCGGTGATAGAGCCGCGCCGGAATGGTGCGACCCTCGAAGTTTCCCTCGACATTGGCCGGATGGGTGAGTTCGTAGTACTCGAGCACCTCGTGAACGACGGCAAGGTCGGTGCCATCGAGCGCGGCGGTCATCTCCGCAATGGTCCATGTGTAGAACGCACCTTCCTCGGCGTGTCCACGAGCAGTGAGCGAGTCGGCATCTTCGGCCGATGAGAAACCACCACCGGGCTGCCCCAGCACGGTGAGCACGTAGGTGATGGTTTCGGTCGCCACCTGTTCGAACACGGCGCGCAGATGCGGGTCGGTGAACGTGCGCGCTGCGTGGGTGTACACGCGGGCCAACATCGCCTGGTCGTAGAGCATCTTCTCGAAATGGGGCACGAGCCACTTCTCGTCGACCGAATAGCGGGCGAACCCGCCGCCGAGGTGGTCGTAGATGCCGCCCGAGGCCATGGCGACCAGGGTGTTGGCCACCGCCAGGCCGGCATCGGGGTTGCCGGTGTCGAGGTGATTGCGCAGAATCAGATCGAGCGCCATGGTCATCGGGAACTTCGGGGCGGTGCCGAACCCACCCCACTCGGTGTCGTAGGTTTCGCCGAGTTGTTGGAACAGGCGGTGTAGCGCATCGATGCCAGCCGGCTCGGCTGAGGGCAGCAGGCGGGCGCTGCGGGTGATGGCATCGAGCAGCCCCGTCACGTTCTGGGCCACATCGGCTGGTTGGTTCACCCACACGTCGTCGATGGCCGCGAGCAGTTGGAGGAACTGCGGTTTGGGGAAATAGGTGCCGCCGTAGAACGGTTCACCGGCAGGGGTGAGGAACACCGTCATCGGCCAACCGCCGCGACCGGTCATGGCCTGCACGGCATCCATGTACACGGCATCGACGTCGGGTCGTTCCTCGCGGTCGACCTTCACATTCACGAAACCCTCGTTCATGGCAGCAGCCACCTCGGGGTCTTCGAAGCATTCGTGCGCCATCACATGGCACCAGTGGCAGGCCGAATAGCCGATGCTCAGCAGGATCGGTCGGTCGATGCGCCGAGCCTGCTCGAAGGCCTCGGGGCCCCACGCGTACCAGTCGACCGGATTGTCGCGGTGCTGGCGGAGGTAGGGCGACGTCTCGGCGGCGAGGCGGTTCATGCCCTCAGGCTATGAGCCAGGGTTCAGGCGCCCACCGCGTGATAGCCGCCATCGACGTGGATCATCGACCCCGTGGTGGCCGGGAACCAATCGCTGAGCAATGCCACACAGGCCTTGGCCACGGCAGTGGAGTCGGTGACGTCCCACCCCAGGGGTGAGCGGTCGTCCCACACGTCTTCGAACTTCTTGAACCCGGGGATGCTCTTGGCGGCCATGGTCTTGATGGGGCCGGCAGCCACGAGGTTCGAGCGGATGCCCTTGGGGCCGAGTTCTTTGGCGAGGTAGCGGTTCACGCTCTCGAGTGCCGATTTGGCAACGCCCATCCAGTTGTAGGCGGGCCAGGCCACCGTGTTGTCGAAGTCGAGCCCCACGAACGCGCCGCCCGCGCCCATGAGCGGCACGAAGGCGTCGGCGAGGGTCTTCAGCGAATACGCCGAGATCTGCATGGCCACGGCCACATCGGCCCATTGAGCGGCCATGAAGTCGTCGCCGAGACACACTTCGGGGGCGAAACCGATGGAATGGAGCACCCCGTCGACATGGCCGCCGAAGTGCTCGGCCGCATCGTTGCGCACCCGTTCGACATGCTCGGCCACTGTGACGTCGAACTCGAACACCGGGGCAGGGGAGGGCAGCTTACGAGCCGTGCGCTGGGTGAGGCTGAGGGCCCGTCCGGCTCCGGTGAGCATTACATTGGCGCCCTCATTCTGCGCCAATGTGGCCACGCCGAACGCCAGTGACGCGTCGGTGAGCACCCCGGTGATGACGATGTTCTTCCCTGCGAGCAAACCCATGCGGCCAACCTAGCCGACCAGGTTCGGCTGCCCTTTCCCTCGCGGTGAGCAGATGTGCGAGGCTGATGCGATGCGAATTGGCATTCTCGGAGGAACCGGCCCGGCCGGTACAGCACTAGCGGCCCGGCTGGCGTCGGTTGGCTACACCGCGGTCATCGGCTCACGCTCGAAGTATCGAGCAATGGAAGCCCGCGATGGCATGGTGAACAAGTGGCCTCAGCTCGACGGGAAGCTCCTCTATGGCGACAATGCCGCTGCTGCCGATTGCGAAGTAGTGGTCATCGCCACGCCGTGGGACTCTGCTGCCACCACTGCTCAGGAGAACGTGGATGCACTGCGCGGCAAAGTGGTGGTGAGCATGGCCAACGCACTGGTACGCGTGGGTCACGAGTTCCAGCCGCTCGTTCCGCCCCGCGGCAGTGTGGCCGCGCATGTACAGGCTGCCGTGCCGAGCTGCCGGGTAGTGGCCGCATTCCACCACCTGCCCGCTACCGAACTGGGCCACATCGGCGAGCCCATCGACTCCGATGTGCTCATCTGCGGCGACGATGTCGACGCCGTGCTGCTCATCAGCGAGATCGTGTCGAAGATTCCCGGCTGCCGCCCGCTCGATGCCGGCGAACTGTCGAACGCCACGGCCATCGAGGCCTTCACAGCGGTGCTGCTGCAACTGAACGTGCGCTACAAGACCCGAGTGGCCCCAAAGCTCACCGGTATCCGCAGCGACCCCCGCGCCGCGAAGAAGGCGTCCGCGCCGGGTGCCGCCACGTCGACCAGCGACACTGAAAAGGTTGTCGCCGAATCATGACGATGCGTCTGTACGACACGGCGCGCAGCGCTGTCGTCCCTTTCGAACCCGCCGAACAGGTGCTCATGTACACCTGTGGCATCACGCCCTACGACGCCACCCACCTCGGACATGCCGCCACCTTCATCGCCTACGACGTGCTGCAACGGCGGCTCATCGACATGGGTCATTCGGTGAAGTGCGTCCGCAACGTCACCGATGTCGACGACCCGCTGTTCGCCAAAGCCCGTCAGCTCGGAGTGCACTACCTCGACCTCGCTGCTGGCGAAGAAGCACGGTTCAACCGCGATATGGAGGCGCTGAATGCGCTGCCGGTGTTCAGCACCCCGCGTGCGTCGTCGGCCATTCCCGACATCCGCGGATTCATCGGCATGGTGCTCGAGCGCGGGTTCGCCTACGAGTCGGGTGGCAGCGTGTACTTCGACGTCTCGAAGTTCCCGTCGTTCGGCTCGGTGAGCCACTACAGCACCGAAACCATGATCGCACTGGCTCGCGAGCGCGGTGGCAATGTCGACGACCCCAACAAGCGGTCACCACTCGACTTCGTGCTGTGGCATCCGTCGGCGTCCGACGAGCCGAGTTGGGACACCATGTGGGGGCCGGGTCGCCCCGGTTGGCACATCGAATGTTCGGCCCTGGCTCTGCGTGAGCTGGGCACCACCATCGATCTGCACGGCGGCGGCTCCGACCTCATCTTCCCGCATCACGAATGTGAGCGCGCTCAGAGTGAAGCAGCCACGGGAGAATTGTTCGTGAAGCACTGGATGCATGTGGCCATGGTGTACATGGACGGGCACAAGATGTCGAAGAGCCTCGGCAACCTGGTGTTCGTCGACAAGTTGCGTACCGAGTGGGACCCGCGATCGATTCGCCTGGCCATCATCGAGCACCACTACCGCCGCGAGTGGGAGTGGGACGACACGTTGATGCCGCGCAATGCTGGCCGCCTCGAAGCGTGGGCGAGCGCGAGCCGTGCTGCTGCCGACGATCCGGGCGTGCTCGCCGCGGTGCGTGAGGCACTCGACGACGATCTCGACACACCTGCCGCGTTGGCCCTCATCGATGCGGCCGCCGCTGGCAAACACGGGGTTCGTGCTGCGGCAGCGCTACTGGGTGTCGATCTCGATCGCTGATACTTTTTTCTTGAATTTGTGACCAATGTCCGGTACGCACGCCGCGCCATTGTCGCCTAACCTCTCGCCTCAGACGAGAGACGACGAACGACGATGAGCACGAGGGGAGGCGGCGGTGAAGCAGCAGGGCGCGGGCAAGGCACAACGACGAGCCCGCCGACTGATGCGACCCATCGCCACCCGACTCTGGCGGTTCCATCTCGAAGGCTTCGACCAGTTGCCCGAATCGGGGCCGGCCATTCTGTGCCCCAACCATGTGAGCTTCCTCGACAGCGCGTTTTTGATGATCTTGGTGAACCGCAACATCAGCTTCGTGGGCAAAGCCGAGTACATGGACTCGTGGAAGACCAAGTTCCTGTTTCCGATGATGGGCATGATTCCCATCGATCGGGGAGGGGGCGACAAGAGCCAAGCTGCGCTCGACACCGCCGAGCGCGTGTTGCGCCGTGGCGAACTGTTCGGCATCTTCCCCGAAGGCACCCGCAGCCGCGATGGCAACCTCTACAAGGGGCGCACCGGCACGGCCCGCCTGGCTTTGAAGGTGGGCTGCCCCATCTATCCGGTGGGAATCATCGGGACGCGCGAGATTCAACCCCCCGACGCGAAGCTGCCCAAGATCCGTCGCGACTGCATCATCCGCATCGGTGCCCCGGTCCAGGTCGAGCACTACGCCAACCGCGGCGAGCCACATCGGGTACTGCGCGACATCACCGATGAGTTGATGTTCGAGATCCGCGATCTCACCGGCCAGGAGTACCGCAACGTATACGCC
>JBAXQV010000065.1:0-15201 GCA_037131575.1 Actinomycetota bacterium | reverse complement strand
CCGATGTCTTCAGGGCGTTGCACCAACGTGGCCCGGCCGGCCCAGTACACGTTGTCGCGCTGATCGACGCCCACTGCGGCCAGCGCCTCGGCAAAGCTCAAGACGGCCCCGATGGGCACGGCCAGGCCCAAGCCGCGCAGCACCCGCGCGAAGGTGATGGCAATGCGCTCGCCCTGCACCGGCTCAGCGGCCGGTGCCGAGGTGGCCGTCGATGGTGTCATCAGCCGTGGAAGGCGCCGCGCTCGAAGGCTTGTTTCACGATGTCGGCGAGGCCGTTGTTCTGACGCGCCTTGTCGGCGTCTTCGCGGTACTTCAGCACCGCACCCAGCGTTGCTTCCACCACACGCTCGTCGAGATCGGCCACACCCAGTGCCGACAGCGCCGTTGCCCAGTCGATGGTTTCGGCAACACCCGGCGGCTTGTACAGGTTGAGACCGCGCATCGCTTCCACAGCACCGGCCACTTGGCGGGCCAACGGCTCGGCCACCTGGGGCACACGCATACGCACGATCTTCACTTCACGCTCGAAGCTCGGATGTTCGACCCAGTGGTACAGGCAACGGCGCTTCAGGGCGTCGTGAACATCGCGGGTGCGGTTGGAGGTGAGGATGACGATGGGTGGCTTGGCGGCACTGAACACACCGAGTTCTGGAATGGTGATCTGGTAGTCGCTGAGCACTTCGAGTAGGTAGGCCTCGAACTCGTCGTCGGCACGGTCGACTTCGTCGATGAGCAAGATCGGCGGGGTGTCGCTGCGATGGTCGATGGCTTGCAGCAGCGCACGCTTCAACAAGAAGCGCTCTTGGTAGAGCTGGTTCTCGAGTTCCTCGGTGTCGCTCTGGCGCGCTTCGCCCGATGCTTCAGCGGCACGCAGGTGGAGCAACTGACGCGAGTAGTCCCAGTCGTAGACGGCTTGCGACGCGTCGATGCCTTCGTAGCACTGCAACCTGATGAGCTTGCCGCCGGTCCAGCGGCTCAGCACCTTGGCCACCTCGGTCTTTCCCACGCCGGCTTCACCCTCGAGCAGCAGCGGCCGGCGCAGGGTGAGTGCGAGGAAGATGGCTGTGGCCAGACCTTCGTCGGGCAGGTAACCGTGCGCGCTGAGGGCGTTGGACACCTCGGTGGGCATCGCGAAAGAGATCGACATCACTGCCCAGGTTAGAGGTGATGCCATGCTGGTACCCCATGGAAGCCCTACCGGTTCGTCGCAGCCGCACGGTCAGCGTGCATGCCCCGCGTGCAGCCGCCGTTGAACTGCAGGTGACCGACCACAGCGATGGGTCGGTGCACACCGTTGCGATGGAACTGGTGGAAGGCCGTTGGACCGCAACGGTGGAGGCTGCCGACGGCGACGTATATGCGCTCTTCGCCGACGGCGTGGGGCCGCTGGTCGATCCGTCGGCGGCCGATGTGGTGTTCATCGCCGATGGCCCTCGGTCGGTGTTCCGTGGCGAATGGCCGCAGCAGCCGCCGCTGGGCATGCACCACCAGCAGCCCGTGGTGTACGAAACCCATGTGCGCGGGTTCGGGCGCACCTATGGCGGTGTTGCCGACCGGCTCGACCACCTGGTGCACCTCGGTGTGAACGTGATCGAACTGATGCCGGTGCACCCCTTCGACGATTCGGCCAACTACTGGGGCTACATGCCGGTGGTGTGGGGCGCCGTGCACCGTGGCTATGCGGTGGGTGCCGATGGGGCGGGCGAACTGGCGGCACTGGTGGCGGCTGCCCACGAACGTTCGCTCGAGGTGTGGCTCGACGTGGTGTTCAACCACACCGGCGAGGGTGACGCGAGCATGCCCACCTGGAGCTTGCGCGGGCTCGACAACGCCGGTGCCTACCTGCACCAGGCCGATGGTTCGTACAACGACGACACGGGTTGCGGCAACACCATCGACCCGAGCGACCCCGAGGTGCGCCGCCTCGTGTTCGAAGCGCTCGATCGCTACGCCGATCTGGGTATCGACGGTTTCCGCTTCGACCTGGCCTCCATCCTCACCCGCGATGGTGGCCACCTGGTGCATCTCATCGGAGATTGGGCGCAACGCCGCGGGGTGGTGTTGGTGGCCGAGGCATGGGATCTTGCCGCCTATCAAGTGGGTGTCGGCTTTCCCGATCGACGCTGGGCCCAGTGGAACGATCGCTTCCGCGACGACGTGCGCGGGTTCCTGCGCGCCGAACCGGGCAAGGTGCCCGCCATGCTGCACCGCGTGGCCGGCAGCCCCGACCTGTTCCCCGACAACCCGGCGCGCAGCGTCAACTTCATCACCGCCCACGACGGCCTCACCCTGTTCGATCTCACCACCGTCACCAGCGATCGACACCATTCGTGGGACTGTGGCGATGCCTTACGACCGCAGATGTTGGCCAACGCCTTCTGCCTGCTGTTGCTCAGCGCCGGCACGCCGATGTTCGTGATGGGCGACGAGTTCGCACGCACCCAACACGGCCACGACAACCCGTACAACATCGACTCGCCGCTCACCTGGGTCGACTGGAACCGCCTCGACGAATGGCGGTGGCTGTTCGACTACGTGAGGGCACTGCTTACGTTGCGCCGCCGCGCCGGTGCGGGCCTCGCTGCCGGCGCGGTGCGCGGCTACGGCGTGTCCGACCAACCCGATGAATCGTTCGAGTCGCGCTCGCTGGCTTGGGCCACCGACGAGTTGTACGTGATGGCCAACATGTGGTGGGAGCCGCTCGAGTTCACCGTGTGCGAACCCGGGCCGTGGTTCGTGGCCCTCACGGGGGCAGGCGGCATAGCGGCTGATGCGTCGGTGGTGGCGGGCAGTAGCGTCTCGGTGCCGCCGCGGTCGATCACCGTGCTCACCAGAGAGACCTTCCTGTCATGATCTTCGACCTGCAACTCAACCCAGCCACCGAGAGTTGGGGTTCTCTGCGCGATGGCGTGCAGTTGGCCGATGAAGCGGGATACAACACCATCTGGGTGTTCGATCACTTCGCCGGCAACTTGCTGCGCGGCACCACCATGATCGAGTGCTTCACCCTGCTCGGCACCTACGCAGCGCTCACCACGCGCATCGGCCTCGGCTCGCTCGTGGTGAACGTGGCCAACCGCCCGCCCGGTGTGATGATCTCGGCGGCGGCCTCGGTGCAAACCGTCAGCAGTGGGAGGCTTCGGCTCGGCGTTGGCGCAGGCGCCGCACCCGGCACACAGTGGTCGGCGGAACATCGCCTGTTCGGTATCGACCTGCCCGAGCGCATGGTGGCCCGCCATGCCCGGCTCGAACACGCCCTCGACCTGATGGACCGCATGTGGGCTGCCGATCGCGACGCCGAGTTCGACACGTTCGCCCAGCCCTCACCGCGTCCGCCGGTGATCGTGGGCGTGAACAGTGTTCGCCTGGCCGAGTTGGCGGGGCGCCGCTGCGACGGCCTCAACGTGCGCGCCAGCCACGAACAGGTGGGCGAACTGTTCACCGCAGCCCAGCGTGCACGCGAGCAATCGCCGCTGGCGGGTAGGCCGTTCGAGTGCTCGGTGTGGACGCCGTTCGACGAAGCGTTGCGCGACCCCGAACACCCACGGCGGCGCGAATGGGAGGCACTCGGGGTCGATCGCCTCATCCTCACCTGCCTCGACCCGTACGATGCGGGTGCGGTGGGCAGGTTCCTGCGCTGAGCCGATCGGGCAGGTTCAGATGTAGTGCAGCTCGCGGGCGGCGCGTTCGAGGCCGGGTCGCATAGTGGGGTGCGCGATGGCGATGAGTGCCTGGGTGCGCTCGCGGATTGTGCGACCGCGAAGGTCGGCCACCCCGAACTCGGTGACCACGTGGTCGACGGTGTTCTTGGGGGTGGTGACCACTTCGCCGGCGGCGAGTTGCGGCACGATGCGACTCACCGAACCGTCGACGGCCGTGGAATGCAGCACGATGAAACTCTTGCCGCCCTCGCTGTAGGCGGCACCACGGGCGAAGTCGGCCTGCCCGCCCGACGATGAGTAATAGCGACCGCCGATGGTCTCACTTGCGCACTGCCCCAGGAAGTCGACGGCGAGGCTGGCGTTCACCGCGACGAAGCCACTGTTGCGAGCGATCTCGCGCGGGTTGTTCACATACCGCGCCGGCCACATCTCCACCGTGGGGTTGTCGGCGATGAAGTCGTAAAGCCGCTGTGTGCCCAACGCGAACGTGCCGATCACCTTCAGCCGGTTACTGGTCTTGCGCGCACCGTTCACCACACCGCTCTCGATGAGGTCGATGAGCCCGTCGGCGATGAGTTCGGTGTGCACCCCGAGGTCGCGATGCGAATGCAGTTGGGCGAGCACTGCATTGGGGATGGCCCCGATACCAGCCTGAATGGTGGCACCGTTCGGAATGCGCTCGGCCACGAACGCGCCGATGCGCGCGTCGATCTCGCCGGGCATTGCGGGTGGTACTTCCATGAGCGGGTAGTCGGCTTCGGCCCAGCCGTCGATCTGCGAGATGTGGATCTGGTTGCGGCCGGCCGTGCGTGGCATCTGCCGGTTCACTTCCACGAAGAACGGAGCGCGTCCGATGAAGCTGGCGGCGTAGTCGGCGCACACCCCGAGCGACATGTAGCCGTGTTGATCGGGTGGCGACACTGCGGCGAGCACCATGGGGCGTTGGGCCCGATGGCGCATCAACGCGTACACCTCGGAGAAATGGTTCGGCACCAGGTCGACCGTGCCATTGCGGAACGGTTCGCGGGTGATGTGCGACAAGAAGTACGAGATGTGCCGCAAGTGGTTTCCGAATGCGCCGTGCAACATCGGTCGATCGCGCAGGGCATGCATCTGCAGCACCGTCACATCGTGCAACTGCTCGGCACCGGCTTCGAGTGCGTCGAGCAAGGTGACCGGCTCGCCATTGGCGATGGGCACCACCAGTTCGGTGCCCGGCGCAATGCGGTGCACGATGTCGGCCGCGCTGGCCATTCGTTTGGCGCCGATGAGCTCGGCGACGGTCACGAGTCGAAGCCCAGCCCGAACCGGTCGAGTGACCGGAGCCAGAGGTTGCGTTTCCCCGTCTGGTCTTCACGGTCGAGCGACCAGCGCGTGGTCTGGATGCCGATGAACCGGAATGGTTCGGGCGGGAAGGGCAGCGGCTTTTCCTGCACGAACTTCGTTTGGGTGGCGATGGACCGTTTGCCGTCGAGCAGGTCGAGCATCACTTCACCACCGAAGCGAGCCGACGCCACACCGAGGCCGGTGTAGCCAAGCGCGTAGGCCACCCGCCCCTGCCACGCCTGCCCCCAGAACACGCAGAAGCGACTGCAGGTATCGATGGCCCCGCCCCACAGGTGGGTGAACTTCAGGCCCTCGAGCTGCGGGAAGGTGTCGAAGAAATGCTTGCTGAGCTTCGCCCACGTCTCGGGTCGGCTCTCGAGTTCGGTGTTCACCTTGCCGCGCCAGTAGTACACCGCGTCGTAGCCGCCCCACAGGATGCGGTTGTCTTCGGTGAGCCGGTAGTAGTGGAACTGATTGGCAATATCGCTGAGCCCCTGGCGGTTGGTCCAGCCCAGTTCGTCGAGTTGAGCACGCGACAACGGTTCGGTGACCATGCAGTAGTCGTACACCGGGGCGATGTACTGGCCCACTCGCTTCAACAGTGGTTTGAACGCGTTGGTGGCCAGCGCCACTTTGCCGGCACGAATGCGACCGAGCGGCGTTTCGATGAGCACGCCCACGCCGTCTTTCTCGATGGCGGTGGCCTTGGTGTCTTCGTAGATGCGCACGCCGAGCGACATGGCGGCGGCCTTCAGGCCCCACACCAGACGCGCCGGATCGACGATGGCGGCACGGTCTTTGCGCCACAGCCCGCCGGTGTAGGTGGGCGAGTTCACCTGGGCACGCATCGCCGCAGCATCGAGCCACTCGACCTTCTGGCCCATCGAGCGCAACTGCTGATAGTCGTCGCGGAGTTCGTCGAGATACGACGGCGAATGGTTGGTGGTGGCCACGTCGATCACACCGGTGCGCTCGTAGTCGCAGTCGATGTTGTACCGCTTGATGGCTGCTTCGATGTCGTTCAGGTTCTTCAGGCCGAGTTCTTCGAGTCGGTCGATTTCGTCGGGAAAACGCTCCTGCCCGTTGGCCACACCGTGGGTGAGGCTCGATTCCATGAAGCCGCCGTTGCGGCCACTGGCGGCCGAGCCGATTTCGTGGGCGTCGATGAGCACGATGTCGCGCGATGGGTCGCGCTCTTTGGCGATGATGGCCGTCCACAACCCGGTGTAGCCACCACCCACGATGCACAGGTCGCACGTTTCGGTGCGCACCAGCGTGGGGTTGCTGAAGGGTTCGTCGGCGTCTTCGTACCAGTACGGGTACGGGTCGGCGTCGGCAATGGCATCGAGATGGAACTCTTTGATGCCGTCTCCGTCTTCGTCGATCACCATAGGTATCACCGTCCGCCCACAGGATACCGTGACCCGCATGGACCTCGGATTGACCGGACGACGCGCGGCAGTGGCCGCATCATCGGCGGGCCTCGGCTTCGCCTCCGCAGCGGCCCTCGCCAACGAAGGTGCACAGGTGGTGATCTGTGGCCGCGACCGTGCCCGTATCGACGATGCTGCGGCGCGCATCGGCCACGGCTGCATCGCGCTGGTGCACGATGTGCGCGACGCGGCCGGGGGTGCGGGGTTCGTGGCCGCTGCCACTGAAGCGCTCGGCGGGCTCGACATTGTGGTGGCCAACGCCGGTGGCCCGCCCCCTGGCACGTTCGCCAGCACCCCGGTCGAGTGGTACGACGCAGCGCTCGATCTGAGCCTGATGAGCGTGGTGGGTATGGCCAAGGCCGCCATCCCGGCCATGCAGGCACAGAAGTGGGGCCGGTTCGTGGCCATCACCTCGGTGTCGGTGCGTCAGCCCATCCCCACCATCATCCTGTCGAACACTGCTCGCGCCGGGGCCACCGGGTTCTTGAAGACCGTGGCCCTCGAGGTTGCCCGCGACGGAGTGACCGTGAACACCGTGCAACCCGGCCTGCACGCCACCGACCGGGTCACATCGCTCTACGGGGCCGATGCGAGCGCGGCAGCCTCAGGTATTCCCGCCGGCACCATCGGCGACCCGGCCGACTTCGGGTCCATCGTCACCTTCCTGTGCAGCGAGCAGGCCAAGTTCGTCACCGGCTTGCAGTTCCATGTCGACGGTGGCGGCTACGCGGGGCTGCAGTAACCCACGGGTTTCGATGCGGTGCCATACGGCGCAGGTACCACCCACCATGGCGAAGGCGATGAGGCCATCGCTCACCCAGTGCTCGGCGAAGTACACCAGCGCAGTGAGCATCGCCACCGGATAGGCGAGCATGAGCACCCGTGCCCAACGCCGCTGCACCCGGGGAAGGAAGAACACCGGCACCAGCAAGGCGAACGCGGCATGCAATGAAGGGATGGCCGCCACCTGATTGGTCCAGTCGAGCGCGCTCTGCCAGTGGTGCACGAACCCGTGGAAACCGAGCGACAGCAAACCCCTTGCGGTGTGCCGTTGCAACGGGGCAACCACACCCTGAGCCGAGGCCATCCACGGAGGTTCGGTTGGTAACACCACGAACGTGATGCACGCCAGCACCAGCACGGTGGCCATGCGCCGCATGAGGCGTACCCACTGGGTCCGGTCGGTGGCCCACAGCACGGCCACGGCCACCACCGGCACCACGAAGTGGCTGTAGTAGATGAGCGAGCCCACCTGGTCGTACCAGCGCACCCGGGCTGGGTCGTAGAAGCGGTGTTGCAGCCACACAGTGGGGTCGTGGCCGAGGAACACGATGCGGTCGAGCGTGCGCCCGAGCGTGGCCTGTACGGGCATTCCCAACCCATCGGCGGCACCGCGTGTGGTGTCGTACAGCAACCACATCGCCGCGTACACGGCGAGGTCTCGTGCGGCCTGCCACCACAGGCGCAGCGGTTTGCCGAGCAATGCACACACCATGAACCCGGCCACGGCGAGCAACGCAGTGATGCGATCGGTGATCAACCCCTGAACGCGTACCCACCACAACGCAAAGAGGCCGTAGGCGACAATCGCCCACGGCCTCATTGTTGCGTACAACGGGGGTGTTACTTGCTGGCCTCTTCGAGTGCGCGGCGCACCAACACCTTGGCGAGGTGCACGCGGTACTCGGGGGTGGCGTTGAGGTCGCCCTGCGGGTCGGCTTCGGCCACGGCCTGCTCGGCGGCGTCGGCGATGGAGGCGCCGCTGGCCAGCGCTGCGCTGACGCTGGTGGCCAAGACGGGCGTGGAGCCCATGTTCACCAATGCCACACCGCTGGAGCCATTCTGACGCCATGCGGCCACACCCACGATGGCCCAGTCTTGGGCACGACGGTTGAACTTCTGGAAGCTCCAGCCGGCACCGGTGAGCTTGGGCACGCGGATCTCGGTG
This sequence comes from Actinomycetota bacterium, assembly GCA_037131575.1. Classification (GTDB taxonomy): domain Bacteria; phylum Actinomycetota; class Acidimicrobiia; order Acidimicrobiales; family Ilumatobacteraceae; genus VFMC01. Next base: position 6,832 of record JBAXQV010000065.1, on the reverse strand, counting down.
AGCAGTTCGTCGGCTTCGAGGGCGGTCTGGAAGAAGCCCTGGAAGAAGTCGCCTGCGGCGATTTCGCGGGTGCCATTGGGGCCCTGTGCCACATAGGTGGCACCGAGTGCCAACGTGGTGGCGGGCAGGTCGCTGGCCGAGTCGCTGTGGGCGATGGAGCCACCGATGGTGCCGCGGTGACGCACCTGTGGGTCGCCCACGTGGCTAGCGGCGTTGGCCAGCAGCGGCACATGCTCGGCCAGCAGCGGGCTGTTCTCCACATCCATGTGCCGGGTGAGGGCACCGATGGCGATGTGATCGCCGGCGTCGCGGATGTACGACAGGTCGGTGATACGACCGATGTCGACCAACACACTGGGCTGGGCGATGCGCAGCTTCATCATCGGCAGCAGGCTGTGGCCACCGGCGAGGAGCTTGGCATCGTCGCCGTACTGACCGAGGAGGCTGATGGCCTCTTCGGCCGAACCGGCACGGACGTAATCGAATGCTGCGGGGATCACTTGGTGGCTCCTTGCTGGGCTGACGTACTTACTGACTGAGTGGCTTGCGACGACATGGGTGCTCGTAGGCCGAGGTCACTCGCCTGCGCAGGCGAGCACAGCTTGGACGATGTTGTGGTAGCCGGTGCACCGGCACAGGTTGCCCTCGAGGCCCACGCGCACTTCGGCTTCGGTGGGGTGCGGGTTTTCCTTCAACAAGCTGGTTGCCGCCATGACCATGCCGGGCGTGCAGTAGCCGCACTGCAGGGCGTGGTTCTGCATGAACGCCTGCTGCATCGGATGCATCGTGCCATCGGCATCGGCGAGACCTTCGATGGTGGTGATGTCGGCGCCGTCGGCCTGAACGGCCAGCACGGTGCAGCTCTTCACGGCTTCGCCGTTCATGTGCAGGCTGCACGCGCCGCACGACGACGTGTCGCAGCCGATGTTGGTGCCGGTGAGGCCGAGCGCTTCACGAACGTAGTGAACGAGCAACGTGCGCGGTTCGACATCGCTGTCGTGAACCGTGCCGTTGACGGTGACGCGGATCTGCATGACGAAAGATTCCCCTCTGTCGTGGGTGAACGATGGCCCCCAAGTTGGCAACCTCCATCATGCACCATTTTCAGGGTCGATTGCACCTCGAGCGAGGAAGGACGGCTGCGGCCTGCACCGATACGCTGCCAGCAGTGTCTGAGATCGACGAGATCGCCACACGCCGCTTGCGTGACGACGGCCAGCGCTTCACCACGGGCCGCCGCCTCATCTTGAAGGCGCTTGCCGAGGCCGATGGCCCCATCACCATCCCGACCCTGCTCCAACACCAGCCGCGTTTGGCGCAGAGTTCGGTGTATCGCAACCTCGTGGTGCTCGAACACTCAGGGCTGGTGAGCAAAATCTCCATGGGCGACGACCATGCTCATTACGAGCTCGCCGAAGACCTCACCCAGCACCATCACCATCACCTGGTGTGTGTGGGCTGTGGCCGAGTGGGCGACATCACCCTCTCGGAGGCCGCCGAAGCATCGCTCGACGAGGCATTACACGCCGCTGCCAACGATGCCGACTTCGAGCTGCAGCACCATCGTCTCGACCTGGTGGGGCGATGTGCCGTCTGTGTTGCGGCAGGGAATCGCTCCATCGACACCGCGGCTGAGGCGATTTGAGCGCGCCTCGAGCCGGTGTGTGGCTCAGAAGACGCGGATGATGTCGCGAATGCTCATGGCGATGAGGAACATCAGCATGCAGGTGCCGAAGGCTGTGTAGCCCCAGCGAGCCGAGTGGTTGGCCCGCCAGAAGCGACGCATGCTCGACACGATGCACACCGCGGCGATGATGCCGATGGCTGCACCGATGAGTGGCCCCACGCCGGCGGCAAGGCCGAGGATGGGCAGGATGAACGGCAGCACGATGTAGGTGAGGATGCAGCGCACTGCCGACACCATCACCGAGGTCTGCAACGCCTTGCGGGCGTCGGCTGCGGTGGCAGGGGCCGCCTGGTCGACCCGCAGCAACTTGCGCATGAACCGATCGGCCGATGTGTACTCGACGGCGGGAACGGCTTCGACAGCGGTGGTCATGAAGGTCATCCTAGAGCGGTCTCAGTCGTCGAGGGAGGAGAACTTGGCATACGCGAACCACATCGCCAGGCTGCTGAGCACGACGATCGACAGCAGCCCTGGCCAGGTGTCGTGCCAGGTGACCCCTGCGAGAAAGCCCTGTCGGGCAAGCCGGAGGATGTAGGTGAACGGGTTGTACACGGCAACGGTGTGCAACCACCCGGTCATCACCGTCAACGGCGACTGGGCATCGGTGAGGAACAGCGCATTGAAGATCGTGAGTTGCATCAACGCTGCGGCGCGCATGTCTTTGAACACGAACGCCAGGCCGAGGCCCCAGCCGGCGGCGATACTGGCCAAACCGAGGCCGGCCACGAGCAGGCAGAGAATGCCGAGCACCCAATCGACCGGGCGAGCACCCAAGATGACGCCCACCACGAGCACGGTGCCGAGCACGATGACGACCCGGGCCCACGACAACACCAGTGGCCCGAGGATGTGCGCGCCCTTCGGTGTGGGGGCCATGCGCAGCCGGTCGAAGAAGCCGGTTTCGAGGTCGCGCACCGTGGCGAAGCCGAGGCCGACACCAGAGAAACTGGCGCCCATGCAGCAGGCGAGCGGCAGATACCAGTTGATCGATCGGTCGGTGGGAAAGCCGGGGATCTTGGTGATGGCGTAGAACGTGCCGCTGAAGGCGATGGCCTGGAAGATGGGCATCATCACAGCCGGGATGAACGTCGCCGGAACCCGGCGGATGGCCCGCAGGCCACGAAGCGCGATGAGCATCGACGAGCGCATCAAGGTGCCACCGGGCGCCAACTGGCGGTCGTATGAGGGCGTGGTGGGGGGAACGGCGGTTGCGGTCATCGTGCTGCCAATCGAGTTGCGAGCGCCCGCAGCGCCAGTGTGATCGACACCGCGCCGATGGCGATGGGGATGAGCACGGCCTTGGCCACGTTGGCGGCGTTGATGGGTTCGATGGTGAGCCCTCGGAGCCCTTCCACCAGATACGAGATCGGGTTCACATTGGCGATGGTGCGGTAGACGCCCTTCATCGTTTCGCGAGGGAAGAAGGCGCTCGAGAAGAACAGGGCGATGAACAGCAGCGGGAAGCAACTTTGCACCGCTTCGGCCGACCCGGTCTTCAGCGCCAATGCAGCGATGAAACCGCCGATGGCCATTCCGGCCAGTGCGCCCGAGATCAGCATGATCACTACACCGGGCACACCCGACTTGATGCTCACACCGAAGGGGATGAGCACGACGATGAAGAACAGCGCCTGGAAGGCGCCGAACACTGCGCCACCGGCGAGACGCCCCACGAGGATGCTCACCCGTGAAGTGGGTGAGGCCAGGAGGCGGTCGAAGAACCCCTCCTCGATATCGGTGGCGAGGGCTGATGCGCCCGTGACCGAACCGAAGAGCACGCCCTGCACGATGCTGCCGGCCAATGAGAAGTCGAGGAACGAGTCGACTTTCGGAAAGCCGGGCAGTGCGGTTGCCTTCCCGAACGATGACGTTCCGAGAGCGGCGAAGAACAGCGGGAAGATGAGCGACGGAATGACCAGTGCTGGCTGCCGGGCGATGGCCATGACCGACCGTTTCGACATCGCCATCGTCTGGCGGAACCAGGGGTTCGCGAGCCGCTCGGTGGAGGTGGTGGGGCTGGCTGCCACGGTGGCGGTCATCGCTTGCCTCGCTTACGCTTGCCGCCTGCAGCGACGGCCTCGGCATCGGTGCCGTCGGTCGCAGCCGGGGCCGCTGCGGTATCGGCGCCTTCGAGGCGGTGGCCCGTTGCGTCGGCGAACACGTCGTCGAGGCTCGGTTCGTTCAGTTCGAGGTGGTGGATCTTCACACCGGCTTCGTCGAGTGCACGCACCACGTCGGTCACCTGTGTAGCGCCGCCATCGAGGCCTACACCGAGCGTGCCTTCGGCTGTGGGGCGCAGTTCACCGAACCGGGCGAGCACCGCCTTGGCCGGGCCCTGCTCGGTATCGGTGACGGTGATCTGCAGGGTGGGTGCGCCCACCTCGGCCTTCAAGTCGGTGGGCGTACCCAACTTCACGATCTTGCCGCGGTCGATGATGGCCACACGGTCGGCGAGTTGGTCGGCCTCTTCGAGGTATTGGGTGGTGAGCAGCACGGTGGTGCCCTCACGGTTGAGGCGGCGCACCTCTTCCCACAGGGTGATGCGGCTCATCGGGTCGAGGCCGGTGGTGGGCTCGTCGAGGAACAGGACGGTGGGTTGGTGGATGAGGCTGAGTGCGAGGTCGAGGCGGCGGCGCATGCCGCCCGAGTAGGTGCCCACACGGCGATCGGCCGCCGCGGTGAGGCCCACTCGTTCGAGCAGTTCGTTGCCGCGTTGGCGCACTGCGTTCGGCGGAATGCCGTAGAGCACCGCCTGCAATTCGAGCAGCTCGTTGCCGGTCATCAACGGGTCGATGGCGGCGTCTTGGAGGGCTACGCCGATACTGCGGCGAACGCTGTCGGCCTGGCGCACCACGTCGAAGCCAGCCACGCTCGCGGTGCCGGCGGTGGGCTTCAACAAGGTGGTGAGCATGCGCACGGTGGTGCTCTTGCCCGAGCCGTTGGGGCCGAGTAGGCCGAAGATTTCGCCTTGGCGTACCTCGAGGTCGACGCCGTCGACGGCGCGGACCACGTTGTTCTGCGCGCCGAAATGGCGCACCAGGCCAGACGCGACGATGGGGGAGTCGGAACGTGTCACAGGTTGCACGCTACAAGCACCCACCCGTTGCCGGGTGCACCGTCAGGCGGAGAATCAGCCCTTGGCGGAGGCAATGGCCCGCCACACGCGCTCGGCGGTGGTGGGCATGTCGATGTGGCTCACGCCGAGGTGGCTCACGGCGTCGATGACGGCCGACTGCACAGCAGGGGTGGAGCCGATGGTGCCGCTTTCGCCGATGCCCTTGGCGCCCAGTGCGTTGATGAACGTGGGGGTCTCCATGTGCACCACTTGGATGTCGCCAAGTTCGGCGGCCGAGATGAAGGCGTAGTCGGCGAGGTTCGACGTGATGGGGTTGCCATCGCTGTCGTAGCGCACCTCTTCGAGCAGCGCCTGCGCCGTGCCCTGGGCCACACCACCGTGGATCTGGCCTTCGAGCAGCATCGGGTTCAGCACGCGGCCGGCGTCGTCGCAGGCCACCTGCTTGAGGTGCTTCACCTGGCCGGTCTCGGTGTCGACTTCCACCACGGCCACGTGGGCGCCGAAGGGGAAGGTGGCGCCGCTGACGGCGTAGTAGGCGGCGTGGGCGAGGCCCTCGGGCAGTTCGGGGTCGCCATGAGCGGCCACGGCGATTTCGCCCCAGCCCTTGGCGATGGCGGGTGCACCCGACACGTGGAAGCTGGCCGAGTCCTTGTCGAGCACCACGTCGGCCTCATCGGCTTCGAGCATGCGGGCGGCCACCTTGCGAGCCTTGTCGACGAGGTCGGCGGCGGCGAGGAACACGGCGTTGCCACCTTGCTGCAACGAACGCGAGCCCATGGTGCCATCGCCCAGCGGGACGAGGTCGGTGTTGCCCCACACCACGTCGATCTGGTCCATCGGGATACCGGTCTGCTCGTGGGCGAGCATGCTCCACGCGGTCACATGGCCTTGCCCGTGGGGCGAGGTGCCGGTGTAGACGATGGCGCGGCCGTTGTCGAGCACTTCGATCTTGGCGTGCTCGCCACTGCCCACACCGCCGGTGATCTCCACGTACACGCTCACGCCGATGCCGAGTTGCTTGGCATCGCCGGAGGCGCGGCGCTTGGCCTGCTCGGCACGCAGTGCCGTGTAGTCGGCGGCGGCGAGGGCGCGGTCGAGTGCCTCTTCGTAGTTACCCACGTCGTAGGCCTGGCCCACGGCGGTGGTGTGCGGCTGGTCGAACTTGCCGATGAGGTTCTTGCGGCGCAGTTCGGCGGGGTCCATGCCGATTTCGAGGGCGAACAGGTCCATGGCGCGCTCGGCGGCAGCGGTGGCCTCGGGGCGGCCGGCACCGCGGTAGGCGGTGGTGAGCGCAGTGTTGGTGACCACGCTGGTGGTGCGGCATTCGATGTTGGGGATGTCGTACACGGCGCTCGACATGGGGCGCGTCATGAACGGTGCGAGGATGGTGCCCATCTCGGCGAACGAGCCGCAGTCTTGCAATGCGTGCAGCTGGTAGTGGGTGACCTTGCCGTCGCGGGTGCCGCCGATGGTGACGTACTGCACCTGGGCGCGGCCGTGGCCGAGCGACATCATGCTTTCGCTGCGGGTTTCACGCCAGCGCAGCGGGCGGCTGACCTTGGTGGACAGCACGCCGAGCAGCGCTTCTTCGGCGTAGCAGCTGATCTTGGCGCCGAAACCGCCGCCCACGTCGGGGGCGATGACCAACACCTGATCGGCCTCCACACCGTTGGCGCCGGCGATGGTGGTCTTCGCGCCTTGCGCAGCCTGGGTGCTGAGCCACTGGTGGAGGCGACCATCGGCCCACGCCACGGCTGAACCGCGCACTTCGAGCGGGCAGGGGGCGACGCGCTGGTTGATGAAGCGGCCCTTCACCACTACTTCCACACCGTCGAAGAAGCTCTCGCCGGTGTTGTCGGGCATGCCGAGCACCATGGTGTCGAACACCACGTTGCTGCCGGCGCCTTCGTAGATGAGCGTCGATGAGGCCATTGCCTCTTCCATGTCGACCAGAGCGGGCAGCACGTCGTAGTCGACGATCACTGCTTCGGCAGCGTCTTCACCTTGGTTCGACAGTTCGGTGATGACGGCGGCGATCTCGGCGCTGCGCTCTTTCATCAACGATGCCA
>JBAXQV010000064.1:0-15361 GCA_037131575.1 Actinomycetota bacterium | reverse complement strand
CGCTGTTGCCCGAACTCGGGCCGGTTGTCGCGCAGGTGAGCCGCCAGTCGCTCACCTCGAGTTATCTCGATCAGCCGGTGCTTCCCCGCCTCGACGAACGGCTGCGCGAGTCGTGGCCGTTCGTTCCCGACGACCTCACCGTGGTCGATGGCGCCATGGACGCGCTCGACCGCATCGCCCGCGTGGTGGTGCGGCTCGGCGACCGCGTGGTGGTGGAGCATCCCACGTTCCCGCCACTCCTCGACCTACTCGAGCAACTCGGTGCCGAGGTCATCGGTGTCGACGTCGATGCCGAGGGCATGGTGATCGAGCAATTGCATGTGGCAGTGGCGGCCGACCCCGTGGCCGTGTTCGTGCAACCACGCGCGCACAACCCAAGCGGGGTCACCATGACGGCGCGGCGCGCGAAGGCGCTCGCGGCGGTGCTCGCCGACTCACGCGCAACCATCGTGGAAGACGACCACTCGGGCGATATCGCCAGCGGAGCCCTGGTGAGCTTCGGGCGGTTCCTGCCTGCCCGCACCGTGCACATCCGGTCGTATTCGAAGAGCCACGGGCCCGACCTACGCCTTGCCGCAGTGGGCGGCAGCGGTGAGGTGGTACAGGCCGTGGCCAACCGCCGCCTGCTGGGGCCGGGCTGGAGCAGCCGCATCCTGCAGGCGGTGTTGCTGGAGATGCTCGACCATCAGCCCACCATCGCCGCAGTGGCTGTAGCCCGCGACGAGTACGCCCGGCGGCGGTCGGTGTTCGTCGATGCACTCGGCGAGCGCGATGTGCCGGTCACCGGCACCGATGGCATCAACCTCTGGATGGAGGTGAGCGACGAGCGTTCGGCCCTGCTCACGCTCGCCGCGCAAGGCATCGGCGCCGCGCCCGGCGAACCGTTCCTCGTGCGCCCCGATCGACCGCACCTGCGCGTCACCGTGGGCCTCGTGGGCGACGACGCGCAGCGACTTGCCACACAACTCGCCGACGCCGCCGCCCTCCAGCCCGCCCGCTCCGGCCAACGCTGACCCGAGTCGCCTGCCCCCATCCGAGTCGCCTGCCCCCATCCGAGTCGTGTCGAGGCACCCGAGTCGTTTCGTGCACCCTGGGGGCGCCGAAGTACTCGGATGGGGGAAGGTCAGCGAGGAATCAGTACGGCGACAGTGCTCCACCCACTGCGCCGAACACTGCGCCAACAGCAGCACCTCCCGCCGCGCCCACGCCTGCACCCGCAACCGACCCGACAGGGCCCGCGCCAGTGCCGGCGACACCGCCATACGTTCCGCCCACGACGGCACCGGTAACGCAGCCAGCGGCAGCTCCCTGGCCGATGTTGTAGCACCATTGTGCCCAGGTGCGACCGGGCTGCTGAGCCGGCGCGGCCGCCGCGGATGCGGGCAGTGCCGAGATGCCGAGCGAGGCCGCGGCAGCACCAACCATCACCGTCATCTGAACTCGCCGACGAATCGTTGTCTTGTTCTTGTTCATGTTCATCCCTTTGGTCAATCGACCTCGCTGATCGAGATCAACCATTTCCACGCACGAACAAGGCGTTCTGTTGCATAAGGTTTCGTCAAGGCCGCGCAGGTGGGGTCAGATGGGGCTGGGCTTGAGGAGTTCGGGGGTGAAGGGGCACTCGGCGGCGAGGACGCTGGGTGTGTCGGCGGCCAGAAGGCCGGTGGGGCCGACCACGCTGGCGAACAGGGCGAGCGCCACTCGTTCGGCGGCGGCATCCCACGGTGCACGCACGGCCTCGACCCGTTCGGCCATGGTGGCGAACATCTGCTCGGGCAACCGGCGACCGTGTCCGGCCACCAACCAGGCCGGCACCTCGCTGCAGTAGGCCACCGAGGCCGCGGCCCGAGAGCCCGGCGTGGCCAGCACCTCGCTGCCTCCGGCGGCCATGGCTTCCACGAGCACCACGTCGGCGGCGAGCACGGCGGCGGCGATACCCGCGGCCGGCACCACTTCGGCCGCAATGTCAGCACGCTGCAAGCGGCGCACGAAGGCCGAGCCCTCGTCGTCGGCGTCGACGGCCAGCACGGTCACATCGCCACGGCGCATCACGGCATCGCCGATGAGATCGGGCCAACCGACGACGCACACCGTGGCATCGTCGGCCAGGAGTTCGAAGAGATGGTCGGGCGTGGGGTCGTTCTCCACATCGGCCGCGAGGTCGTAGGCGATGCGGAACGGGTCGGCCGACGCCAGCAGCGACGCGCAGAACCACCACAGCGGCCCCGATGTCGGGTGACGCTCGACGATGCGACGGCAGGCGATGACCAACCCCGCCGGCTCCATGTGCAGGCCACGCAGGCCGCCGGCGGTTTCGCGCACGAGCATGCGTTGGTCGCCGGTAGAGGCCCGTGCCACGTACCTGAGTCGCTCCATCGGATGCACAGTGCGAACCTACTTGCTTAGGGCACAGACCTGAACTCTTGCTACCGTTTCCTCCGTGGCCACCAATCCTTCGCCCGACATCGTCCTCACTTCGCTCGATGGCGACGCGCGTCCACTCCACGAGTGGCTCACCACGTTCCATCTGGCCAGCGTGGTGGTCGACCCGTACACCAACGAGAGTGCGTGGATCCTGAAGACCGCCGCTCGCATCCTGGCTGCCTTCAGCGGCTCCGACGCCCGGGTGAACTTCGTGGTCACGGCCAGCCGCGCCGAGGCCAACACCTTCCTGGGCCCGCTCGCCAGCGAGTTCCTCGTGTTCGCCGACCCCGACCGGACATTCGTGAAATCGCTCAACCTCGCCACCCTGCCGGCATTCGTGTTCGTGCAAACCGATGGCACCCTCATTGCCTCGGCCGAAGGCTGGAACGCCACCGAATGGCGTGCCGTTGCCGACACCATCGCTGCCACCTGTGCATGGACCCGCCCCAACATGCCGGCGGCAGGCGACCCGGGTCCGTTCCAGGGCACCCCGGCACTGGCGAGCTGAACTCCGCTCGGCATCACCACACCCGATGCCGATACCTGCCGCTGTCGCCGACCTCCCGGTGGTGAGCGTGCTCGGCGCGCTTGGCGAGGCACTGAACACGCGCACCTCGGCGGTGTTGGTGGCCTCCCCCGGTGCTGGCAAGACCACCGTGGTGCCGCTGTGGTTGCTCGACCAGCCTTGGGTGGCCGGCCGGCGCATCGTGATGCTCGAACCACGCCGTCTCGCCACTCGCGCCGCGGCCCGCCGCATGGCCGCGCTGCTGGGTGAGAGCGTGGGCCAGACGGTGGGCTACCAGACCCGCGACGAACGCCGCATCGGGCCCGATACGCGTATCGAGGTGCTCACTGAAGGGGTGCTCACCCGCCGCTTGCAGCACGACCCCGACCTGCCGGGTGTGGCCGTGGTGATCTTCGACGAAGTGCACGAGCGCAACCTGCCCACCGATGTAGGGCTCGCCCTCGCTCTCGACGCTCGCACGCACCTGCGCCCCGACCTGCGCCTCGTGGCGATGTCGGCCACCCCCGATGCTGTACGCCTCGCCGAGGTACTGGCAATGGGCGATGAAGCCAGCGACGGCCCTGCGCCGATCGTGGCCAGCGAAGGCCGCGAGTACCCGGTGGAGATCAGGTCGCTGCCGTTCACCAGCACACCGAAGGGGCCGCGCATCGAACAGGCCGTGGCCGAGGCGGTGCTCACTGCGCTGCGCGATGAACTGGGCGATGTACTGGTGTTCCTGCCCGGTATCGGCGAAATCCGCCGCGTGGAGACGGCGCTGCGCGACCGCGTACGGACCGATGTCGACATCTACGCGCTCGCCGGAGCGCTGGCCCAGGCCGACCAAGACCAGGCGCTGGCGCCATCGCCGGCGGGGCGACGCAGGGTGGTGCTGAGTACCGATATCGCCGAGTCGTCGCTCACCGTGGCAGGTATACGAGTGGTGGTGGACGCCGGCCTCGCGCGGGTGCCGCGCTTCGACCCACGTACCGGCATGACCCGGCTCACCACGGTGGCCACCAGCCGCGCCTCGGCCGACCAGCGCGCCGGCCGAGCGGGGCGTACCGAACCGGGCGTGTGCTACCGACTGTGGAGCAAGCTCGAACAATCCACCCGGCTGGCGCACCTGCCCGCTGAGATCACTCAGGTCGACCTCGCCGGTCTCACGCTCGAACTCGCCGCCTGGCAGGCATCGGTGGCCTCACTCGCGTTCATCGACCCGCCACCTGCCAAGGCGATGAATACCGCCAGAGCGTTGCTGGTGGAGCTCGGCGCACTCGACACCGAAGGCGCCCTCACCCCCACCGGCCGGGCGATGCTCGACCTGCCCGTGCACCCGCGACTGGCACGCATGATCGTCGATGCCGACGACCAGGCGCTGGCCTGTGTGCTGGCCGCGCTGGTGGACGAACGCGATGTGCTGCGCGGCCGGCCCGACACCCTGCCGGCCGATGTGGAACTCCGCGTGCGGCTGGTGTGCGGCGACACCTCCGACGAACGCGCCGATCGCCGGGCCGTGGCCCAGTTGCGCGAACGATGTGCCGACCTCGCCCGCCGTGCCCGGGTGGCTCTCGACTTCGATCGCGTCGACCCCACGCACTGCGGGGCAGCGCTCGCCCTGGCATTCCCCGACCGAGTAGCGGTGCGGCGCAGCCAACCGGGCCAGTTCCAGATGCGCACCGGCGGCGGCGCATGGGTGGCCAAGGACGACCCACTCGCCCACGAACCGTTCGTGGTAGCGGTCGACCTCGACGGCAACCGCACCAATGCCCGGGTTCGCCTCGGGGCCGGCCTCGATGCCGACACCTTGGCCCACGCGCTCCGCAACGAGGTGGAGCACCGCGCCAACCTGCTGTGGGACAAGCAGCGCAACGATCTGGTGCTGCGTGAAGAGGTGCGCCTCGGCAACATGACGCTCAGCGACCGCACGCGCACGCCCGATGTGGGTCCCCTCACCGTGGCGGCGCTTATCGATCGCATCCGTGTCACCCGCCTCGCTGCGCTGCCGGTGGGTGGGGCTGCAACGGTGCGCACCCGGGTGGCTTTCCTGCGCCGCCTGTTCCCCGATGACGGCTGGCCTGACTGGAGCGATGGGGTGCTGGTGGCGACCCTCGACGACTGGCTCGCCCCGTACCTGCAGCACGCCACCGGCCGGGCCGACCTCGAGCGGCTCGACGTGTCGATGCTGCTGGCGAACCAACTCGACTGGGACCGTCAGATGCAACTCGCCGACCTGGCCCCCGTCGCGTTCACCACACCGTCTGGCCGCCAGGTGAGCATCGACTACACCGGCGATCAGCCACGGGCGAGTGTGCGGGTACAAGACCTCTTCGGTGTCACGACACACCCCACCATCGCCAACGGTCGGGCGTCCATCACATTGGAACTGCTCTCGCCCGCCGATCGCCCGATCCAGATCACGGCCGACCTTCCCTCGTTCTGGGCAGGCTCGTGGGCCGATGTGCGCAAAGACATGGCTGGCCGCTACCCGAAACATCAGTGGCCCACCGACCCGGCCACTGCTGCGCCGAAGCGGATGAAAGACCGCTAGGCCGGCTTGCGGGCCACGGCGACCACCGACAACCCACCGGGGAGGTCGACATGGCGGAGCAACTTGCGCTCGAACGACGCCAGGGCAGGGAACACACCACCAAGACCCGATTCGTTGCGGTCGACATCGCTGCGCGCCTCGCCAGCATCGGTGGATCGACGCTCGAGCAGGCCCAACACGAACGCGGGCGGTACGAGGAAGGTGTATGCACCCGAGCAGCGCTGCACCTCGAGGCCCGCCGCAGCCAACATCGAACCTAAGTCGGCACGGGCGAACCGACGGGCGGTGTGGGTGACCTCGTCGTGCCCACGATGAAGTCGGCGGCCGCCTGGCTCCATGAGGCACACCACCCCACCGGGGCGCACGATGCGGGCGAAGTCGCGCACGATGGCACCCGGGTCGGGGTTGAGGCGGTGGTAGAGGGCGGTCACGCACAGCACGGCATCGAATGCGCCGTCGGCGAACGGAAGTCGGTTCAAGTCGGCAGCGGCGGGCGTGAGGCGCGGGTGGTCGGCGTGGGCGATCTGCAGCGCCATCGGCTCCACATCGGCCAGCACCACATCGGCGTACGCCGTGAGCCAACTCCCGGTTGATCCGGTTCCGCCACCGGCGTCGAGCACCAGCGGCCGGGTGCTCGACGCGCTGAGATACGGCCCCATCAACTGAGCCAGCAACCGCCTGGTGGAGCGGTACCACCAATGTCGGGTTCCGGCAGCAGCCATACGGCGACATTCGTCGGCCTCCATTCGACGCATCCTGCCACCCTGCGTGTCCGCGTACCGAATACTCGCCTAGCATCGAATCTGTGTCGCATCAGGGGGGCCATATCGACGAGTCGCTCACACGCGCCGTCTGCGTGGTCACCGGTGGGTTGGGGTTCATCGGGTCGAATCTGGTGCATCGGCTCACCAGATTCGGCGCAACGGTTCGGGTGATCGACGCCCTGGTACCGGCCCATGGCGGCAACCCGCACAACCTCGACGGCGTGGCGGGCACCGTCGACGTACTCGAGAGCGATATCGGCGACGACCGGGTGGCGAAATGGGTGGGCGACGCCACGCACGTGTTCAACCTCGCCGGCCAGGTGAGCCACCTCGACTCGATGCTCGACCCCGAGGGCGACCTCCGTTTCAATGCGCTCACCCACTGCCAATTCCTCGAAACATTGCGACGCGAGAACCCCGGCGCGCGGGTGGTGCACGCCTCCACACGGCAGGTGTATGGCCGGGCGCTGCGCACCCCGGTTGACGAACAACATCGCACCCGACCACTCGATGTGAACGGTGTGGCCAAGTTGGCGGGCGAACAACTTCACCTCGTGTACGCCCACGCCCACGGCATGCCCATCACGTCGCTACGGCTGGGCAATGTGTATGGGCCACGGCAGCGCCTCGACAGCAATGTGCTCGGCTTCCTCCCCGTGTTCATCCGCACCGCGTTACGCGGCGGCACCATCGAGTTGTTCGGCGATGGCAGCCAACGCCGCGACTGTTTGCACGTCGACGATGTGGTCGATGCATTCGTGCTGGCCACCAACGCTGCTGGCATCGGCGCCGTGTACAACATCGGCCATCAGCGCAGCCACTCACTGGCCGATATCGCCGCCACCCTCAGCCAACTCGGCGCACCCGGCACCCAGGTGCGGCTCACCCCGTGGCCCGACGACCATGCGCGCATCGACATCGGCTCGTTCGAATCCGACTCGAGCGCCGCGCGCCGTGAATTGGGTTGGTGGACCAACATCGATCTCGCCGATGGGCTGCGCAGCACGCTCGACTTCTACCGCGAGCATCCGCTCTACCTTGCTCGGGCGGCATCGTGACCACACCGCGTATCTCGGTGTCGGCGATGTTCCCGTGTTACAACGACGCTCCCTCCATCGCCGGGCTGGTCGACTCGGTGTACGCCGCGCTGGCCCCACTGGTGAGCGAACTCGAAGTGATCGTGGTGAACGACGGCTCGGCCGACAACTCACGCGAGGTGCTCGACGGGCTCGTGGCCGACCGGCCGTGGTTTCGACCCATCCATCACGAACGCAACCGCGGCTACGGCGGCGCACTCATCAGCGGGTTCACCGCGGCGCGCCACGACTGGATCTTCTACACCGACGGCGACGCGCAATACGACGCTGCCGAAGCGGCCCTCCTCGTGCCATTGGCCACCCCCGACGTCGACATCGTGCAGGGTTACAAGATCGGGCGCGGCGACCCGTGGTACCGCAAGGTGATCGGCCGCTGTTACCACCACACGGTGAAGGTGCTGTTCCGCCTACCGGTGCGCGACACCGACTGCGACTTTCGGCTGTTCCGCCGCCAACTCATCGTCGATCGACCACTCGAGTCGACGAGTGGCGTGATCTGCGTGGAGATGATGCGCAGCTTCACCGAGCGCGGCGCCCGCTTCGTGGAGACCCCGGTGCACCACTACCACCGACCCTCGGGCCGTTCGCAGTTCTTCCGTGTTCCCGCCATCGCGCGTAGCGCGAAGCAGTTGCTCGGCCTGTGGTGGACGATGGTGGTGCGGCGATGAAGTGGGAGCAACGACTGCGCACCGACAAGGCTGCCAACACCGCATTCTGGGCGGCCGTGGCGTGCTCGGTGTGCGCCTGGTTCGTGGTGGGCAGGCACCAGTGGTTCATCCGCGACGACTGGGCGTTCATGCTGAGCCGGCAAACGCTGCGCGCCACCAGGGGGGTGTCTGCCTGGCTGTTCACAGCGCAAGACGGGCACTGGATGACGCCACCGTTGCTCATCTACCGCGGCCTGCAGAACCTGGTGGGGTTCCGCTCGTACTGGCCGTACCTGGCCGTGAACCTGGCGCTACACCTCACCGCCGTGCTGCTGGTGCGAATCTGCTGCAAGCGGTGGGGCGTGTCGGCGTGGACCACCACCCTGGTGTGCTCGGTGCTGCTGGTGTTCGGCGCTGGCTGGGAGAACATCGTGTTCGCCGTGCAGATCACCTACAACCTGTCCTTGGTGGGTTTCCTCGCCCAGGTGGTGTTGAGCGAGCACGACGGCCCGGTCGATCGCCGCGACTACATCGGTGCCGGCGTCGGTGCCATCGGCGTGATGTCGTCGGGCTTCGGGCCGTTCTTCATCGTCGGCTTGGTGGTGCTGTTGGGCATGCGTCGCAGGTGGGCGGCGATGGCGGTGGCGGTGGTGCCCCAGGTACTGCTGTACGGATGGTGGTACCTCGCCTGGGAGAGCGACCTTGCCAACGACAAGACCCCTGGCGCGAAATCGAACATCCCCGCATTCGCGCTGCGCGGCATCACCGCCACCTTCGAGAGCCTCACCGTGCTGAACGGTTTGGCCGGTCTGGCCATCGTCGGCTCACTCGCCGTGGCTCTGCGTCGATCGAACCCACTGCGAGTGCGCGCTGGGTTAGTGGCGATGTGGGCGACCACGATGGTGATGTTCTTCGGCATCGGCCTGCATCGGGTGGGCCTCGGCGTGGCCACTGCGGGGGCCTCGCGATATCAGTACATGGCGGCGATGCTGCTCGTGCCCTCGTTCGGGTTGGCCATCGACGCCATCGCCCGGTGGTCACCGGCGGCACACCGCGCCGCGCAGGTGGTGGTGACGTTCGCCGTGGTGGTGAACCTGGGCTGGTTGCAGACATCAGGTACCGAGTGGGCCAACCGCGCTGCCGCGGCAAAAGATCTGTTCTCGCTGATAGCTGGCTACGAACTCACGTCGCAGGTGCGCCCCGACCACATCGTCGACGATTTCAACCCCGATGTGAATGTGGGCTGGGTTGGCTATCTCGCCCGCGAGGGCGCCATCACGCCGCGCACCCCCACCACACCGGAGGAAATCTCGCGGGTGCGCATTGCGCTGGGTCTCGACCCCAAACCTGCGGTGTCGGCACCTGCGCCGTAAGGTAGGTGCATGCCCGAGTTCGCCTTCACCGAGCTTCTCCCCCTCGGCCCCGACACCACCCCTTACCGCCTGCTCAGCACCGATGGCGTGTCCACCATCGACACACCTGCGGGCACGTTCCTGCAGGTCGACCCGGCTGCCATCACCTTGCTCACCGAGCATGCGATGCGCGATATCGCCCACCTGCTGCGCCCCGGCCACCTGCAGCAACTGCGCAACGTGCTCGACGACCCCGAAGCCAGCGACAACGACCGCTTCGTGGCGCTCGACCTGCTGAAGAACGCCAACATCGCTGCCGGTGGCGTGCTGCCCATGTGCCAAGACACGGGTACGGCCATCGTGAAGGCGAAGAAGGGCCAGTTCGTGCTCACGGCCGGCCCATCGGGTGTGGGTGGCGACGAAGCGGCCATCGCCCGCGGTGTGTACAACACCTACCTCACATCGAACCTGCGCTACAGCCAGATGGCCCCGCTCACGATGTACGACGAGGTGAACACCGGCAACAACCTGCCTGCCGAAATCAAGATCGCCGCCATCGACGGCAGCGCCTACAAGTTCTTGTTCATGGCTAAAGGCGGCGGCAGCGCCAACAAGAGCTACCTGTTTCAGGAGACCAAGGCACTGCTCAACGAAAAGACGTTGCTGCCGTGGCTGTTCGAGAAGATGAAGACGCTCGGCACCGCCGCCTGCCCGCCGTATCACCTCGCCGTGGTCATCGGTGGCACCTCGGCCGAGGCCGCAGTGGAAACCGCCAAGCTCGCCAGCGCCCGCTACCTCGACTCGCTGCCCACCGAAGGGTCGATGCTCGGCCACGCCTTCCGCGACATCGAACTCGAAGCGAAGGTGCTCACGCTCAGCCAGCAGACCGGCATCGGCGCTCAGTTCGGCGGCAAGTACTTCTGCCACGATGTGCGCGTTATCCGCCTGCCTCGCCACGGTGCAAGCTGCCCAGTGGCCATGGCCGTGAGCTGCAGCGCCGACCGCCAGGCATTGGGCAAGATCACCAGCGAGGGCGTGTTCCTCGAACAACTCGAAACCGACCCGGCGCGCTTCATGCCCGACATCGAGGTGCAGCACCTCGCCGAAGATGGCCCCGTGGTGCACATCGACCTCACCCGTCCCATGGCCGAGATCCGCGAGACGCTCAGCCAGTACCCGGTGAAGACCCGCGTCATGCTCACCGGCCCCATGGTGGTTGCCCGCGACATCGCCCACGCCAAGATCAAAGAGCGCCTCGACGCCGGCGACGGCCTGCCGCAGTACATGAAGGACTACTGCGTCTACTACGCCGGGCCGGCCAAGACCCCCGAGGGTATGGCCAGTGGTTCGTTCGGCCCCACCACCGCCGGGCGCATGGACAGCTACGTCGCCGAGTTCCAGGCCGCCGGTGGCAGCTTCGTGATGCTCGCCAAGGGCAACCGCTCGAAGCAGGTCACCGATGCGTGCAAGGCCCACGGTGGGTTCTACCTCGGTTCCATCGGCGGCCCGGCGGCGCGCCTCGCCCAAGACTGCATCACCAAGGTCGAGGTGCTCGAGTACGCCGAATTGGGCATGGAGGCGGTGTGGAAGATCGAGGTGGAAGACTTCCCGGCCTTCATCGTGGTCGACGACAAGGGCAACGACTTCTTCGACCTCGTGAACAAGCCCTACAACGCCGGCGGGGCTGCAGGTGGCAGCACCACGCCGGTGTCGCTGAAGTAGGGGCTCAGAGCTCGTTCACCATCTCGGTCGACCCGAGGTCGACCACGGCCTGGAAGTGCCGGCTGGCGAGGGTTTCCACCAGTGCCTTGCCGCGCTCGTTGGCGAGGTCGAAGGTGGCGCCCACCAGCACGGCGGTGGAGCAGCTGGTGAGGTGCCCGAAGCGGTAGTCGTGCCACAGCGTGTCGAGCGGGTAGTCGGTGACGCCGCGCTCGACGAGTCGCTCGTGATACGCCTCGACCAGCGAACGCTCGGCGGCACGACGGTCTTCCACGGTGAGCGACCCACCGATGAAGTAGCACAAGTCGTACACGGCGGAGCCACGGCCGATGCCCTGCCAGTCGATGACCACCACCGGCTGCTCGCGGTTCTCGCCGTCGAAGAACAGGTTGTCGACGCGGTAGTCCTGGTGCAGCAGCGTCCACGGCCAGTCGGCCAAGCGGTTCATGGCACCCCAGTAGTGCTGCGAGATCACTTCACCGGCTTCGAGGCCACCCTCGGGCAGCGCGTAGGCGAACTTGGCGGTGAACCCTGCCCACAGGGTGGGCCACATCTGCGCGAGCGCCTCGATACGAGGGTGCACCACGCTGGGGATCCAGTCCATCTCGGGGGTCTGTACCTTGCCCCACCAGCCGGCGTGCATGTCGGCCATGGTGACCACCGCATCGCGGGCCTGCTCGACGGTGACGCCCGCCACCTGATCGCCCATGGTGAGGTGCCCGAGGTCTTCCATGACCACCACGAACTCGGCAGTGCCGGTGACGATGTCGCAGAAGAACACCTTCGGCGTGCGCACTGCCGTGGCGGCATCGACTTCCTTCATGAAGCGGATCTCGGCTTCGTACATACCGAGGCCAACACCCTGGGCACGGTTCTCTTCGAACGGTGAGGGCGACTTCACGATCACACTGGCCGGGGCCGCAAGCGGTGCCTGCTCGCTGTAGCTGATGCGCACACGGGCCAGTTCGCCCATCACGCCCACACCGGCGCCCAATGGCTCGATCGACACCTCGGTCACGCTGATCGAGTCGGGGAGCACTGCGGCATGGCGCAGCACATCGGTCATCCAGTCGGCGGTGACACTTGCTGGGTTGGCGGGGATGGAAGGCGTAGGCATGCGCCGAGCCTAGACAGGCCCCTCAGGCGAACTCGTAGCCGAGTTCCGGCTGGTTCAGACGAGCGAGCGGAGCACCGCACGAGTGCGGTCTGATTCGTCGGGGTTACCGGCGAACACACCGGCGTTGAGGTCGGTGACCCCTGCGGCAGCCACCTCACGCAACTGGTCGAGCACCTCGGCCTCGGTACCCACGATGGCCAAGTCTTTCGGGCCGTCGACACCTTCACGGTCCATCATGGCCCGGTAGCTGGGCAGGGTGTTATACACGGCGAACACCTGCTCGGCGCGGGCGCGTGCTGCATCGACATCGTCGGTCACACACACCGGCAGTGCAGCCACGATGCGCGGGTCGGGCCGGCCGGCATCGGCGGCAGCCTGGCGCAGCGTGGGAACGGTGAAGTCGCGCAGCGTGTTCACGCCCACGCACCAGGTGGAGGTGCCATCGGTGAGCGTGCCGGTGACGCGCAGCATCTGCGCGCCGAGCGCCGCCACCAACACCGACGGCCGCGAGCCGCCCCCCACGTTCACGCCACCGTGCACGCGGTAGGTCTCACCCACGAACCCGGCAGGCTTGCCCTCGAGCAACGGCATGAGCACCGAGAGGTACTCGCGAAGGTGCCGCACCGGCTTGTCGAACGACAGGCCCCACATCATCTCCACCACCACTTGGTGCGACAGGCCGATGCCCAACGCCAACCGGCCGGGCTGGCCATTGCGTGCGGTGGCGGCCTGGGTGGTGAGTGCCTGCTGGGCCAGCATCATCGGGTGACGCGGGTAGGTGGGCACCACGGCCGTACCCAACTCGATACCGTCTACCTCACGGCCCACGACGGCCAGCACCGTGAGCGCATCGTGCCCGAAGATCTGCGGTACCCAGAAGCTGTGCAACCCATCGGCTGCAGCCTGCCGAGCTTCGTCGATGACCTGATCGATCGTTCCGTCGTTGATGGCGTTTCCCATGACTCCGATGCGCATCGCCTCACACTAATCGCTTCGGTTGCCGCAGGACGTATGGAACGGTGTGAGCCGTCGGCCGGAAGCTGCAACACCTTGTCCGCCTCGACATCCGTAGAGAGTCACGTCTTCTCGGCACATACTTGACTTGAAGCCCTCTTGACAGAGACCTGAAATGTAGACAGAATCGCCAAATGAACCGCGTCCAAATTCGAGAACTTTGGAGTTGCCAATTCCTTGCTGGCAATCGTTTCTCATTTCGGTTGTTTCTTGGACTTGTGTTGGCGGTTGCCATCTCTACACCGGCGCAAGCTGCCTGGGGGCCCGACGGCAACAGTCCTTTTTCCTGCACGGGGACTACACGGAAGACAGCTACCATCTATGACACAAGGAGCGGCTCGGCGATCATTGCTGGGCAGGTGCAGCTGCGCGGCTCGTCGTGCTACTACGGGGTGAACTGGACCCGCAACTGCGCCAAGCTGTGGTACGAACCGTCTTACGCACTCATCAATCGATACTTCGCCTCTCAAGATCCGCCTGGAACTCAGGATTACTCGAACTATTCCCTGCTCTACTCCAACAGTGAGTGCACGGGATACGTAGCGTTTCGCACCACACCTGTCGTTTTCAACAATTGTGCGGCCGCGTCAATGGGCACATGTTCCGCTTACGGCTTGGGACAGATCTTTCAGTCGGGCACATTCATCGGAGAGGGATCCACCAGTGCGGTATAGACGGAACATCGTTCTATTCGTTGCGGCGATACTGCTCGGTGCCTGCGGGGCACGAATTGGTGCCACACCAACGAACGTTGACGCGGCGGCGCGATCCGTGCGACACAGCGATCCCGTCGCGATGGCCCCCACGACTGCCGAGTCTGCGCCCACTGGCTCCATTTCGGCGGACTCCGCAACGACGGATGGGGAACCACTCGGTTCCTGGATCAACATCGTTCTGAATGCCGGGAAGTCGGACACGGAGCTTTTCGCAATGACCGAGGCGTTCGTCTCGCAGTGCATGGCAGATCACGGCTTCGAATACTCGCCGAGGCCGGTGAGCGATGTCATGACGACCGAGGATTGGACTGTATCGATCAAAGAGCTCAGGAAGGCTCGCAAGGAGGATGGGTATGGTGTCACCCGCAACCTAAACTTGCGTGAGCTACAGCCGACACCGCCGGCAACAGATGCGCAATGGTGGGCGACCTTGGGCGACTCGGGCGGCAAGGGTTGCCTCGGCGATGCCGAGCGAAGTGTCTACAGTTCCCTACCCGAAAATCAATTGCAGTATCAAGGCTTGTATAGCGAATTTGAGCAACAGGTTCGCTCTGACGGAAGGCTGCTCGATGGGATCACCCGCTGGAAGTCGTGCATGCGCGAACTCGGGTACAGCTACGACTCTCCGTGGACCATCGCGACTTCATTTGCGGCCCGCGCCCGGACCAGACCTCCTCTCGACTCCACGGCGTTGGCGCGTCTCAAGGCCGAGGAGATTGTCACTGCATCGGACGACATCAATTGCCTCGTAGATCAGTACGTACCTGTCCGCGACGAGGTGGAATCATCGATCCTGAATGAATGGGTAGCCGAAGGCAAGATCCCAGCGAGTCTGTGGCCCTTACCTGCGAACGACTAGGCCAGGTCGACGAGTTCGAGCCAGTCGCCACTGAAGTAATCGACCTGGCCATCGGGCATGAGTAGCACCTTGGTGGGCTGCAATTGTTCGACGAATTCGGTGTCGTGGCTGACGAAGATGATGCTGCCCTTCCAGCCGGTGAGCGCATCGGCCACCGACTGACGGCTGGGCGGGTCGAGGTTGTTGGTGGGTTCGTCGAGCAACAGCAGGTTGTTGCGACCCACCATGAGCATCGCCAACGCGAGCTTCGTCTTCTCGCCGCCCGACAGGGTGCCGCTCTCTTGGTGCACTTTGTCGCCCGACAGGCCCATCATGCCCAGCAGCCCGCGCAACTGCGTCTCGCTGAGCATCACCCCGGGCGGGATTGCCGAGCGGATGTTGGCCAGCAGCGATTCGTGGCGCAGCAGGTTGTCGTGCTCTTGCGCGTAGTAGCCCACATGCACCTGATGGCCGAACTCGAACTGGCCCAGGTTGGCAGTGGTCTCGCCCGCAAGGATGCGCAACAGGCTGGTCTTGCCCGCACCGTTCAGGCCGAGCACCAGCAACCGCTCGCCACGCCCCAGGTCGAACGACACATCTTCGAACACTGGCGGCCCGCC
>JBAXQV010000063.1:0-15449 GCA_037131575.1 Actinomycetota bacterium | reverse complement strand
GCGGAGACCGGCCACCGCGGTTTGTGTCTGATCGATCACCTCGGTGATCTCGGCGATGGGTTCGAGAAAGCGATAGGTGAGGAACACGAAGCCCACCATCGAACCGAGCGTGAGCCCACTCGCAGGACCGCGCAGCACACCCGTGACAACGACGGCAGCGACGGCCAACACGCTGAACACCTCACCTGAGGGGAACAAGAAGGCGCCGATGGTGCCTGCCTTGATGAACTCGTTGGCGCGGCGATGGCTGGCCTGTTTGGTGACCTCGGCGTACCGTTCGCCAGCGTCATAGGCCCGCAACGTTTCGGCACCCGACACCAATTCACTCACGGCAGTCATGACGGCGGCATTCTCCACACGCGCGCTGTCGTAGGCCTCGACGAGGTGCCGTTGCACACGCTGCAACACGAACCCCAGCGGCGCAGCCACCACGAAGGCCACGATGGCGAGCACCCAGTCGTAGGCCAGCATCACACCGGCCACGATGACCATCAAGGCACCATCGATCATCCACGCAATGGCTCCCCACGAGAAGAACATCGCCAGCGTCTCGACATCGCTGGTGACGCGGGCCACCAGCGCACCCTTTCGTTCGTCGTTGTGGTGGGCGATGCTGAGCCGGTGGATGTGCTCGAACAGGCGCACCCGCAGGCCGTAGAGAGCCTCCTCGCTGCGGATACCGAGTCGACGCACTGCGATGCGCTGCGCGTTCACGGCGACGAGCACCGCCACCAGCGCGATACCGGCCATCACGGCGATGAGGCCCACACGTACCTGGCCGTTGCGGAACCCGTGATCGATCGCCTGCTGCACCAAGATCGGCACAGCGATACGTCCACCGGCCCCCACCATGGCCAACAGCAGCGTCACACCGAAGCCGGTGCGCAGTGCGGGTGCAGCACGCACCCCGCGACCGATGGTTTCGACGGCCGTGAAACGCCCCATCGGTTCGGTCATGGCGCACCGCCGATCATGATTCGACACTCCGGGCGTCGAGTTGCTCTCGGTCGTGCTCGAAGGCCTGCATCAGTTCGCGGTACTGCTCGTTGCCCGCCAGCAATTCGTCGTGTGTGCCGTGCGCGACCACCTTGCCGGCGACGAGATACAGCACGTCGTCGGCGAGCGCGATGGTGGATGGTCGCGAGGCCACAGCGATGACCGTGGTATCGGCCAGGGTGTCGCGCAGGTTGGCCAGCACGCGGGCTTCGGTGGACGGGTCGAGCGCCGAGGTGGTGTCGTCGAGCAACAGCAGGGTCGGCCTGCGCACCAGTGCCCGGGCCAAGGCAACGCGCTGGCGTTGCCCACCCGACAAGCCCACACCACGTTCGCCGATGACGGTGTCGAGACCATCGGGAAGGTCGAACGTGAACTGGGCCTCTGCAGCGCGAATGGCGGCATGTAACTCGGTATCGCTCACTGCCTGCCCGAGCGTGATGTTCTCGCGCACCGAGCCCGCCACCAGGAACGGCTCCTGGAACACCACGGCGGCAACCCCTTGCGGAATGGTGATCTCACCCGACGTGGTAGGCGTGAGCCCGCCGATGACCCCGATGAGCGTGGTCTTGCCCGAACCCGTGGGGCCCACCACCGCCACGGTGCGGCCGCCCGGTACATGGGCATCGACGTGGTCGAGCACCTGCACCTCACCATCGAAACTCGCCGACACATTGCGCAATTCGACATCGGTGGTGGAACCACGGCGGAGCAACGCAGCAGGGTCGACCTCCACCGGGTCGTCGAGCAGCGCGCGGATTCGTGCGTAGCCGGCCTGCGAGCGCGGCAGTTCGCTGAGGGCCCAGCCGATGAGCCGCAGCGGGAACACCATGAGAGTGAACAGGTAGACGAAGCTGAGCAGATCGCCCACCGTCATCGCCCCACTGCGCACCCGGAAGGCTCCACCGAGCACCAACCCGATGTTCACCACCGTGGGCAGGCCGTCGATGAGTGATTCGAACCCGCTGCGCAACCGCACCGTGACGATGCGGGCCTCGCGCAAGCGGGCAGCAATCTCCGCGAGCCGCTCGGTTTCGCGTTGTTCGGCACCGAATGCCTTCACCACGTGCACACCGTCGAAACTTTCGTGCACCGCCGAACTGAGCTTGCCGATCTCCTCTTGGGCGCGATCGAAGTATCGGTCGACGCGCCGCTGGTACCCGATGTTGATGGCAATGAGCAGCGGGAACACCGCCACCGCCACCGAACCGAGCAGCAGGTCGGTGATGAGCAGCCATACCGACGACAGCACCAGCAACACCACCACACCCGATGCCATGGGCAGTGGCCCGATGATGGCCGTTGCCGCCTCACCGTCGACACCTGCGCGCGTGATGAGATCGCCGGTGTTCTGCCGACGATGCCACGGCGCCGGCTGCTCCACGAGACGATCGATCACCTGCGCAGTCAACGATTCGTTCACACGCCAGTTGGTCTTTCCTGCCCAGGTACGGCGCACCACCACACCAACGGCGCGCACCAGACCGACAAGGATGAGCGCGCCCAGTACCCGCGCCACGGTGCCCGCACCTACCGAACCGAGTTGGAACCGCGGCTTCAACACTTCGTCGCTGATCTTGCCCACCACCACCGACGACAGCACCGTGCATGCTGCGAAGACGGCGGCGCCGAGTACGGCGGTGGCGAACAGCCGCTTGTGATGACGCAACAGCGTGCGCAGCAGCCGTGCCGCTTGCACGAACCTGTTCCCAGGCGCGTCAACAGGGGTTGCGGCTACAGACGACACGATCGACTTGTTTACCACGGCACGTCGGTCATACCCAGCGAGTTTCGTGTTCTGTCGGGGAACCGGCATGACGACGTGGACGCAGGCCACCGATGCAATAGCGTGGTGACATGACCCAGTTCAATGTCGGCGTGCTGGTGCTGCGCCTCGTGTTCGGCCTGTTCTTCGCCTATCACGGGTACAACAAGCTTGCAGGGCCCGGCGGTATCAGTGGCACGGTGGGCTGGTTCACCAGCATCGGCATGCGCTGGCCTGCGCTCCAGGCGAGGCTTGCTGCGTGCACCGAAATCGGCGCCGGACTGCTGCTCGCTGCCGGCCTGCTCACTCCGTTTGCTGCAGCAGGCATCATCGGCGTCATGCTGGTGGCCATCGTGGTGGCCCACTGGAAGGTGGGTTTCTTCATCTTCAAGCCCAACCAAGGGTGGGAGTACTGCGCGTCGATCGCCGTGACCGCATGGGTCATCGCCACCATCGGGCCGGGCCGCTACTCCCTCGATCATTCGTGGGGATGGTTCGACTCGGTGTCGTGGAACCGTGCGCTCATCGCCGGGCTGTTGGGTGCAGGGGCGGCTGTCGCCCAACTCGGCGGCTGCTACCGCCCCGATCGGGCGGCGTCATGACCGGCACCACCGGCTACGTCGCCGAACCGCTCCCCGGAGATCTGTCGGGCCAGCAACCCGGCCCACCGACGTCGCGACGCCGCTCACTGCTCACCAAGATCGGCCTCACCATCGTGTGTCTCGCCTTGGCGGCGATGTGGATCTACTACTTCTTCTTCGCGTCGACGAAGGCCGCCTATCGAATCGACGATGCCGCCTGGCGGGCCCGCGCCACCGAAGTGTGCACGAAGTACGAAACCCAGCGACTGGCACTCGTCGACACGGCGGGCGGGTACATCGCCAAGCCCACGCCCGAGCAGATCACCCAACGTGCCGATGTGGTCACCAAGGCCACCGACATCCTCGAAGCCGAGTTGAACGAGTTGGTGGCCGTTCAGCCAGCGAGCGACCGCGACCGTGAGTTGCTCGCCAAGTACGAGGGTTACTACCGCACCATGCTGCGCGATCGCCGCGACTACATCGCTCAGCTGCGCCGTTTCGAAGTGCAGCCGTACACCGAGACCCTCGAAGGCGGTGGGCCGGTCTCCAACCTGCTCATCGACTTCACCACGGTGAACCAGATCAACAAATGCACCCCTCCAGGCGAACTCGGCGGCGACGCAAAGTGACCCGCGGGCCAGGCACCGACGTCACGCCGACACCCAGCCCTCACCTTCCACGTATCGCCTGATCACCCGGGCTGGGTTGCCCACAGCCACACTGAAATCGGGGATCACTCCTGTGACCACGGCATTGGCGCCAACGGTGACGTGCTTACCGATCTGGGCCCCCGGCAACACCACGGTGCCGTACCCGAGCCACGAACCGTCACCGATACTCACCGCCCGCTCGGGCATCGACTGCTGCGAGATCGGCCGGGTGACGTCGGTGTAGCCATGGTTCTGATCGGTGATGTACACGTGGTGCCCGGTCCACACATCGTTGCCGATGTCGATGGAGAAGTGCCCTACGATGCCGCTGCCCTTACCGATGAGGCACCGATCGCCGATGCGTACCACCGGGTCGGTGACGCACTGCTGCCCCGGCATCATGCCGGCCGACAGGGTGATGTTCGGCCCGATCATGGTGCCTTCACCGATGTGGATGTAGCGCTCGTTGAACACCGTGTTGGTGGGGAAACAGATGATGCTGCCCGCGCCGAAGCGGCCGAACCGCTTCCCGGTTCGGCTCTCCGGCCCGATTGCACCCCAACGACCGATGGTTTCCCATCCGCGGCGAATCCACTCGCCGACGATGTCGTGTCGACGTGTCACATCGCGTCGAGCATCGCCCGCAGCTGGAAGAACTGCGGCATGTTCGATTCGATTTCGGTGATGCCGCCCACCACACCGGTGAGGTTGCACAGCACCACGTGGTTCATGCCGTGCTGGGCGTAGCCACCGAGGCGACCGGCCACATCTTCGGCGTTGCCGAGGAAGATGACGTCTTCCACCAACTCGAAGGGCATCTCCGGTGCGAGCGCACGCAGTTCGCGTGGGTCGAGGTCGTGCACGATGAGGTCGATGAAGCCCTTGCAGTCGTCGCCGAAGGGATGCTTGAAACCACGCTTGGCCCACACATCGGCGGGGCAGAACAGGGCGAACAGCTTGCCGAGCGGATCTTTCTCCATGAGGTCGGCGATGTATTCCTTGCTCTCGCCGAGCATCACGAACGGCAGCATGCTGCAGATGGGGTCGGGCCGACCGGCCTTGGCAGCCCAGTCGAAGATGGTGGCGCGCTTCGCGCCGTATTCCTCGGGGCTCATCGGCCAAGCCGGGATCCAGCCGTCACCGTATTGGCCGGTGAGGCGCAGCATGCGCGGGCCGTGGCCGGCCACCCACACCTTGGGCTTGCCCTGATCGCTCTCGAGCGGCAGGCCCATACGGCCCGACAGGTTCATTTCGGGCGGCATCTTGCCGGTGTCGAGCAGGCTGCGCAGTTCGTGCAGCACCTTCTCGCACTCGGCCACCGGGGTGGAGAAGTCGTAGCCGAACGTGACCAGGCTCTCGGCTTCGCCCGAGCCGACGCCCAAGACGAAACCGCCGGGCACGAGGTGCTGCAGGGTGAGCGCCGTTCGGGCCAGGTCGGCCGCCTTACGGCGGGCGGTATCGGTGACGCTGATGCCGACGGCCTTGTTGGTGAGCTTGCCCACAAGCGCCGAGATGACGAACGGGTCGTAGAACGCGTCGGGGTCGACAGCCATGGCCGAGAACGCCATGTCGGACCACAGGTCGGGGTGGAACACGCCCAAGATGTGGTCGGCGAACCACACCGACTCGGCGTCCATGGCTTCTGCCAGTTGCAACAGCATCTCGACGCCACCGAACGGATGCTGGCCACCAATGGTGATTCCGACCTTCATGCTCTACCCCTTGCTCGTGCGGGCCGGCACTTCCGGGCACCGCTCTTCCCCTGACGCGGAAACCATATCGCTCCGACCTCACACGTGACGGATCAACCTGTAGTGTCGGTTTCCCATGTCCGTCGCTTCCGACACCACCTCGCCGCTTCGCCATCCCGTGGCGAAGGCCTGGCTGGTGCACTGCGTCACCGCTAGTGGCGCCATCTGCGGCATGTTCGGCATCATCGCCGTAGCCGATGCGAAACCGAAAGACGCGATCATCTGGTTGGCCGTGGCACTGGTGCTCGACGGACTCGACGGCCCTGTGGCTCGGGCCTGGGCAGTCCGCGAGCATGTGCCCAGGGTCGACGGTTATGCACTCGACCTCATCGTCGACTTCGTCACCTGCATCGTCATCCCGGTGCTGTTCATCCACGAATTCCACATGCTCCCGCGAGGCATGTCGCTGTTCGTAGGCGCATTCATCATGCTCGTGGGCGCACTGTGGATGTCGCGCACCGACCAGATGACCGACGACAACTGGTTCAACGGCTTCCCTGGTGAATGGAACCTGGTCGTCCCCACCCTCTACCTGGTGCAGGCCAATCACACCGTCGTTCTGCTCGCCTGCGTCCTGCTCGGCGCCACCCAACTCACCAACTTCAAGTACGTGCACCCGGTGCAGGTGAAGCACTGGCGGCCGGTCACCCTCAGCGTGACCGTGCTGTGGCTGGGCACCATGGTGTACGCCACTGCGTACTTACCGCGGCTCGGCATCACCGACGCACCGAACGTTCCTACCATCGAGGCCGTCATCCTGCTCGCCTGCCCGGCCTACACGGTGGCCATCGGCATCTGGCGCACCTTCAGTGGGTCGCGGTGGAACCACCGAGCCTGATCGGTTCGTCGCTCACCGACGTTGCGGGCATCCGCGTCGGCCACTTTCAACGCACCGGCCGCGGCTGGCGCACCGGCACCACCGTGGTGCTCTGCCCTGAAGGCACCGTGGGCGGGGTCGATGTGCGCGGTGGCGGGCCGGGCACCCACGAAACAGACCTACTGCGCCCTGAGAACCTGGTGCATCACGTGAACGCCATCTGCCTCACCGGCGGAAGTGCGTACGGCTTGGCAGCGGCGTCGGGCGTGATGGCCGAACTCGAACGCCGGCACATCGGCTACCCAGTGGGCCTCGATGGGAGCGGTGTAGTGCCCATCGTTCCCGCCGCGGTCATCTACGACCTCGGCCGGGGTGGCATGTTCACCAATCGGCCCGATGCGGCCTTCGGCGAACGAGCTGCTCGCTCAGCCAGCCGCGCACGTGTTCGGAGCGGCAGCGTCGGCGCAGGCACGGGGGCGCTCGCGGGTGGCCTCCAGGGTGGCGTGGGTATGGCCAGCATCACCCTGGCTGATGGCACCGTGGTGAGCGCACTGGCCGTGGTGAATTCCGTGGGGAAGGTGATCGACCCCGCCACCGCGCTGCCGTGGGAACACACCGGATGCGACCTGCGGCGCCCGTCGCGCTCCGATCGGCAGGCACTCGGTGAACACCTCGCACCGCCTGCGCAGCCCCTGAACACCACCATCGGTGTGGTGGCGACCACTGCTTCGCTCGCCAAGGCCGAGTGCTCCAAATTCGCTGCTGTGGCCCACGACGGCATGGCTCGAGCCATTCGCCCGGCGCACACCCTGTTCGACGGCGACACCGTGTTCGCACTCGCCACCGGCACCGGGCCGAGTACCGACACCCCGGTGGGCAGCCGCGCTCGAGCCGCGGCCACCAGTGCCGTCTTCGAAGCCGGTGCCCGGTGCTTCGCCATCGCCTGTACCCGTGCCGTCATCTTCGCCACATCGTGGCCGGGCGGCCCACCGAGTTACCGCGATCTGTGCCCCTCGGCGTGGGCAACGGCAACGTGACCGACGTAACAAATCTGATCTGCGACTTTCGGAACAAGCCGAAGGTTCGCTAGGTTCGCTCTCTGCGTCAGAGTCTTTGCTCTGGGTTTCACTCCGGTCACCCCCGGCCGGAACCGAGGAGGTACCCCACTCGATGAACACCCAATCGCCTACCGCTACTCCGCGCAAGAAAATCACCGTGCCCGATTTGGCGCGGGCCAAGGCCACGGGCACCAAACTCGTCATGGTCACTGCATACGACGCAACGTTCGCAACCCTCGTCGATGAAGGTGGCGCCGACATCATCCTCGTGGGCGACAGTGTGGGCACAGTGGTCCAGGGCGTCGCCAACACCATCCCGGTCGAACTCGACGAAATGGCGTACCACGTGCGCATGGTGGCGCGGGCGAAGCCGAAGGCGCTCATCGTGGGCGACCTTCCCTTCGGGAGCTATCAGGTGAGCCCGCAACAGGCGCTCGAAAGCTCCATCCGCCTCGTGAAGCAGGGCGCCGAGTGCGTGAAGCTCGAAGGTGGCCTCACCGTGGCCGACCAGATCGCTGCCATCACCCGGGTGGATGTGCCGGTGATGGGCCATATCGGCCTCACCCCGCAGAGTTACTACCGCATGGGCGGGCACAAGGTGCAGGGCCGCAACAACGGCTACGAAGCCGGCGGGCGCGAGCGCCTACTCGACGATGCCCACGCCGTGGAACAGGCCGGGGCCTGCGCCGTGGTGCTCGAAGGTATTCCGCTCGAACTCGCCGCCGAGATCACCGAGAAGTTGTCGATCCCCACCATCGGTATCGGTGCCGGTATGCATTGCGATGGGCAGGTGCTCGTGTTGCACGATCTGCTCGGCCTCTCGGAACGCTGCTTCACCTTCGCCAAGCGCTATGCCGACCTGCGCACTGCCGCCATCGATGCCGTGGGCGCGTACGCCGCCGAGGTCCGCGGTGGCGAGTGGCCCGACGACGCCCACTCGTACCACTGACGGAACGCCGCTCGATGCACGTACTTGTGACGCCCGCCGAGATGCAGGCGTGGTCGGTGCAGCAACACCGCGCCGGCCGCCGCGTTGGTTTCGTGCCCACCATGGGCGCATTGCACGACGGCCACCTGGCCTTGGTGGCATGCGCACGTGAACACGCCGACGTGGTGGTGGTGTCGATCTTCGTGAACCCGCTGCAGTTCGACGTGCGCGCCGACTTCGACCTCTACCCGCGCCCCATCGACGACGACCTGGCTCAGTGTGCAGCAGCCGGGGTCGATGCGGTGTACGCACCCACGGCCGCCGCCATGTACCCGCCCGGGTTCCAGAGTTCGGTGGAGCCCGGCGCCCTGGGCGAGCACTGGGAAGGTGCCCACCGGCCGGGGCACTTCCGCGGGGTCACCACCGTGGTGGCCAAACTGTTCGGGGCGGTCACTCCCGATGTTGCGGTGTTCGGGCAGAAGGACGCACAGCAGTTGGCCATCGTGCGACAGATGGCTACCGACCTCGACATCGGGGTGAACATCGTGGCGTTGCCCACCGTGCGCGAACCCGACGGGTTGGCGCTGAGCAGCCGCAATCGCCGCCTCACCCCCGCCGACCGCACGGCTGCGCGTTGTATCCACCGCGGGCTCACTGCCGCACTCGCCGCGTTCGACGCCGGCGAACGGTCACCCGGCCAGCTACACCACCTGGTGGAACAGTGCATCGTCTCCGAACCGGCAGCGCGGCTCGAGTACGTGGGCGTGGTGAACGGACGCAACTTCGCTCCGCTGCACGACCCCATCGCCCTCGACGATGCTCCGCTGGTGGTGGTGGCCGCTTGGTTCGGAGAGGTTCGCCTCATCGACAACATGCCGCTCGGCTGACCCCGCCGGCCGCTACCGCTGCACCAGCCAGCCGGTGAGCGCCAGAGTGAGCGCCAGACCGTTGATGATGGCGTGGGCCAACATGGTGGGCCCGATACGGCGAAACAGGTACTCGGCACCACCGAGCACGGCACCCACGCCACTCAACACCATGATGAGCCCGATATTGCCCGTACCGCGCACCGGATCGAAGTGGGCCATTCCGAACAGCACCGCTTGCAGTGCCACCGCCGCAACCGGCCCCATCCGGCTCAGGAATCCGCGCAGCACATACCCGCGGAACACCATCTCCTCAACCACGGGGGCCACCACCACGCCCACCACCAGCAGCGCGATCACATAGCCCCGGTTGGCGTGAACATTGTCGACCGGTTCGAGATTGCTCATGAAAGGGATGTGCAGCACCGTCACCAACACCGCCATGACGATGTTCGAACCCATACAGGCGAGCCATACCAGCGGCCCCCAGCCGAAGTCGGTACGCCGGAAGAACAATCCGGAATCGGCGCGCAACGAATGGTGACCCCATCGTCGGCTCGCCCACACCCCGAACAACAGAACCGGGCCGTAGCCAATGGTGGCCGCCACCACCATGTACCAGAACACGGGCCAGCGATAGTCGCTGAGCCACGACACGAGGAACCGACTCGCTACCAACGACACACCGATGGTGACGACGGCACCCACGGCCACGACGAGCGGCAGTTCGGGATGCGGCGGCTTACCCGGCGGCGGTTTGCGCGCCACATCGAGCGTCCAGGTAGCGCCGTCCCAGTAGCGCACCCCTTGCGGCACCCACGGGTCGGTATACCAGCCTGCCGGAACGGTCACGGCCCCAGCGTAGAGGCAACACCTCGAGCCACTGCGCGCAGTACCATCGGCGCATGCAGCCTCGTGAGTTGTCGTTGTGGCACGCCACCCTTCCCGCCGACGACACCCTCGCTCCCCGGCCCGGCCTGCCCGGTGACGTGCAGGTCGACGTTGCCATCGTGGGTGCTGGCTACACCGGGCTCTGGACGGCGTACTACCTCAAGCAGCGCGATCCGGCGTTGCGCGTCGCCGTGGTGGAAGCCGCCTACGCCGGGTTCGGCGCCAGTGGCCGCAACGGTGGCTGGTGTTCGGCGCTGCTCCCCATGGGAATGGGCACCATGGCAGCCACCCACGGCCGTGACGAAGCGTTCCGAATGCAACGCATGATGAATGCCACCGTCGATGAAGTCGGGGCCGTGGCCGCCCGGGAAGGCATCGACTGCCACTTCCACAAAGGTGGCACCGTTCGCCTGGCGCGCAACCCAGCACACGTGGAGCGCATGCGGGCCGAGGTGGTCGATGAGCAGTCGTTCGGCTTCACCGATGCCGATGTGCGTTGGCTCGATGCGGCCGAGGCGCGCTCCATGCTCGCCGCCAGCGACACGCTCGGCGGTGTGTACACGCCGCACTGCGCGTCCATTCACCCAGCGCGTCTCGTTCGTGGACTAGCCCGCGCCGTGGAGGCCGCCGGCGTGACCATCTACGAGGGAACTGCCGTGACTGCGCTCGACACCCGCAAGGTGGTCACCGATCGAGGTGTGGTGTCGGCCGATGTGGTGGTGCGCTGCACCGAAGGGTTCACCCCCAGCATCTCCGGCAACGCCCGAGCCATCGTTCCGCTCTACTCACTGATGATCGCAACCGAACCGCTGCCCGCATCGTTCTTCGACGAAGTGGGCTGGGGTGGCCGCGAGACATTCAGCGACGGACGCCGGCTCATCATCTACGGCCAGCGCACTGCCGACGATCGCATCGCCTTCGGCGGCCGCGGCGCGCCCTATCACTTCGGTTCGGCCGTCAAGCCCGAGTTCGACCGCGACACCAAGGTGCACGACACCATTCATCACACCCTGCGCGAGATCTTCCCCGCACTCGGCGATGCCGCCATCACCCACCGCTGGGGCGGGCCCATCGGCATTCCGCGCGACTGGTACTGCTCGGTCGGTTTCGATCGTTCCACCGGGCTCGCCTGGGCCGGCGGCTACGTGGGCGACGGTGTTGGCACCACCAACCTGGCGGGCCGCACCCTGGCCGACCTCATCACCGGCACATCATCCGATCTGGTCGATCTGCCCTGGGTGGGGCATCGTTCACGCAAGTGGGAGCCCGAACCATTCCGCTGGATCGGTATCAACGCGATGGTGCGCATGCCCATCGGCGCTGACCGCTACGAAGACAAACATCAGCGCCCCGAGAAATGGCGCAGCGCAGTGCTCAGCAAAATCACCGGTCACTAGACCGCAGGCGCTGTGGTGGCGGTGTCCGATTCGGCCGGGAACTGACGTGGAACATCCACCGCGTACAACCAGGTGGCGAAGAACTGCTGGAGCGAGCGACCGCTCACCTGCTCGGCGAGTGCGATGAAGTCGGCCGAGGTACGCGATACGCCCGTGTTCTCGGCGACCCACCGGCGCAAGATGGTGAAGAACGCATCGTCGCCCACCGTTCGGCGTAGCGCATGCACCACCACGGCACCGCCCTCGTACGAGCGGTAGCCGAACAGTTCGTCGGCAGCGGGCGAACCTGTGGCACCACCCGCCTCACTGGGTCGCTGGGCGAGGGCCGTATCGGCTTGTTCCTGCAGGGTGGCCACTCCGGTGTGGTCGGTCCACATCCATTCGCCGTAGGTGGCAAAGCTCTCGTTCAGCCAGATGTCACTCCACCGGGCGGGCGAGACGGCATCGCCGAACCACTGGTGGGCCAACTCGTGTGCGAGGAGTGACTCCGAATTGGGGTCGCCGGGGCCGGCCAGGAAATCGGCGCGCCCGAACAGCGACCGACCCTGCGTTTCCATGGCGCCATCAATCGGCCCTTCGGCGATGGCGATGCCGTAGTTGCTGAACGGGTACGGCCCGAACCATTGCTCGAAGAAGGTGATCTGCTCGGCGGTGTGATCGATGAACGGTTGCATCGTGGCTCGGTCGGCGCGCAACACGGCGCTCGACAACGGCACCCCGTGTGGCCCGGTGGTGTCGACGATGACGTAGTCACCGGTGACCACGCCGATGAGATAGGTGGTCATCGGATCGTCCTCCTGCCAGACCCAACGTTCGTGGCCGTTGGCCGTGGTGTGGGTGACGAGTGAGCCGTTGGCCACCGCCGTCACACCAGCGGGCACGGTGATGGCGAAGGTGTAGGTGGCCTTGTCGCTGGGATGGTCGTTACTGGGCAACCAACTGCGTGCCCCCGATGGTTCGTTCACCACATACGACCCCTTGGCGGTGTCGAACCATCCTTCGTCGAGGCCACCGGCACCTGTGACCGAACCCACCTGCACGCTGTACTCGACCCGCACCGTAGCGATGACGCCCGGCTGCAACGGCGTGGCCGGCGTGATGCGCAGTTCCGGTGAATCGGGTACGAACGAGGCCGGGATGTCGTTCACGGTGATGGCACTCACCTCGGGCCCCATCGAGTCGAGTGTGAAGGTGCTGCGAGCTTGGGTGGGGGCGATGGTGAGTGTCACCGAACCCGACAGTTGCTCGGTGGCACGGTCGAACGAGAGGTCGATGTCGTAGTGGGTGACATCGATGCCGGGGTTGCCCAAGGCCGGAAACAGCGGGTC
Organism: Actinomycetota bacterium; assembly: GCA_037131575.1. Classification (GTDB taxonomy): domain Bacteria; phylum Actinomycetota; class Acidimicrobiia; order Acidimicrobiales; family Ilumatobacteraceae; genus VFMC01. Next base: position 2,424 of record JBAXQV010000063.1, on the reverse strand, counting down.
GCCGATGCCATCGGCTCCGCCGGGCACTGAAGGAGTCGTGCTCTCGGACCCCGGGGTGGTGGTGGCAGGGGCCATGGTCGTGCCGGGCGATGCCACCGTGGTGGCGACCGATGTAGTGGCAAGTTGGTCGACCTGCTCGGTGGTGACGCCACCCTCGCTGGCGCAGGCCGTCACGGCGAACACACCGGCCAGCAGCAGGGCGGCCATACGGCGCCTCGGAAGCAGCGTTCGTGGCGTCACGGGCGCAACGGTAACGAATCAGCGATGGAGTTGGTGGTCGGTGACGGTGGCACGAGTACGCACGGTGTACACCGAATCGCCCGACAGCACACCGCCGCGGGCGAACAGGCGGCCGGCCTGCCAGTTCGACAGGCCGAGCTCGGGTTGATCGAAGGCGAACTGACCGTCGACCCAACGGGTGAAACCATTCCCCACGAATGGGGCATCGATGGTTTGGTAGAACTCGTCATGCAGAGCCTGATCGTTGCTCACCAGTGACGCCGCAAAGTGCGGGCTGTACCGGTTGAACAGCGCCACTGCGTCGGCCACCGAGGCCACCACCACGATCGACACCTCGGGGTCGTTCTCCCACTCCCACTCGGTGCCGAGTTCGTGCAGTTCCTGTGGCGCCGCGCCGGGCACCAACGCCAACGCTGTGTCGGTGGCGTGGAACACCGGGTGCGTGTTGCGTTGGGCGGCAGCGGCCGTGGCAGCAGCCACCACCACGGGCACCAGCGCATCGGCCGCTTCGGCCACCACACAGCACACGTTCAACGTGTTGCACACCTTGCGGTCGAGTGAGTGCAACACCGCCTGGTGCAGCACCTCGGCCGAGGCATCGGCTGCCACCATCATCCACGCGCCACCGGTGCCATGGAGGCTCACCGGCACGCCGTGCTGGCGTGCCACAGCACCGAGCTGCGCCACCGCCCGGCCCGAACCCCGCGCTACCGCCAACCCCACCCGGGGGTCGGAGAACAGCGCCCACCCGGCCGCGTGCGCAGCAGAGTCGACGAGTTGAACCGCGCCGCTGGGAAGACGCGCTGCACCAAGGCTCGGCACAACGGCGTACTGCATGATGGCCCGGGCAGTGCCCAGGGCATCGCTGCCGATACGGAACACCACGGTGTTCCCCGTGCGCAACACCCCGGTGGCATCGGCGAACACGTTGGGGCGTCCTTCGAACACGAACGCCACCACGCCCAATGGGGCACGGCGCGTCTCCACGCTCCACGCCTCGTGGTGGTACTCGCCCACCACGGTGTCGCGAGCCCCTGCGGTGTGCTGCCACACGCGCAGGCCGTCGACCATGCCGGCACGCATGGAGGGCGACAACACCAACCGCGTGGTCGACCGACCCTTTGCAGCAGCAGCATCGACGTCGAGGGCGTTGGCGGCGGCGATGTGAGCGAACACCGAATCGTCGGCGAGCGCATCGGCGAAATGCGCGAAGAAGGCCGAGATCTGCTCATCGCTCACCGCGGCGAGCGCGGTGAAGGCTTCGAGTGCCCCGCCAACCGCTGCCTCAGCCCGCTGATGTTCGGCCTCGGCAATGTGCAACAGGTCGCCCGTTTCGTGCACCACCACCAACCGATCGCCGGCTCGGAACGCAGCGGCCAACTCGGCGTCGACCACTGCCACCCTGTTTCCGCCGAACGGCACCAACTGCCCCGTGACGAGTTGCTCGAGTTGCTGCGTCCGCATGGACACGTATCGTACGGCCCCCACCCAATAGCCTGACGGTGTGGACACCGACCGGCTCTATTTCCGTCAACTGCTCTCGGGACGCGATTTCGCCGTCGGCGACCCGGTGGCCCAGCAAATGGTGAACTTCGTGTACGCCATCGGCGACCGAACCACCGGCGAATGTGTGCTGGTCGACCCGGCCTACGCGGTCGACGAACTGCTCGATGCCGTCGAGGCCGACGGCATGCGGTGCACCGGCGTGCTCGCCACCCACTACCACCCCGACCATGTGGGTGGCTCGATGATGGGTTTCACCATCGAGGGTGTGGCGCGTTTGCTCGAGCGGTGCGATTGCCCGGTGCACGTGCAACGCGCCGAGGCGCCGTGGGTCACCCGCACCACCGGAGTCACTGCCGATCATCTGGCACAGCACGACCCGGGCGACATCGTGCGCGTCGGCGCCATCGACATCACGCTCGTGCACACACCAGGCCATACACCGGGCAGCCAGTGCTTCCATGTCGACAGCAAACTCGTGAGCGGCGACACACTGTTCCTCGAAGGGTGCGGGCGTACCGACCTGCCGGGTAGCGACCCCGAAGCGATGTACCACAGCCTGCAAGCGCTGGCCTCGTTGCCCGACGACACCGTCGTGTTCCCCGGGCACCGCTACTCGATCCCGTCGAGCGGCACCCTCGAGTCGGTGCGCGACACCAACTACGTGTTCAAGCCGAAGAC
>JBAXQV010000062.1:0-15487 GCA_037131575.1 Actinomycetota bacterium | reverse complement strand
GCGGCAGCAGCGCGGTTGGTACAGGAAGACCTGTGCCTCATGATTCCCCGCGACGGGTCGTGGTACTTCGACGGCGGGGTGGTGTGTTTCCCCACCCTGTGGTTGCTCGACGAGAAACTGGGCCGATCCACCACGGGCGTGCATGTGCCGGTGGCGCATTATGAAGAGGAGTTGGCCGAGCGCGTCGATCGCTTCTTCGACCGGCTCACTGTCGACCGGCCGGTGTGGCGACGCAACCTCGGGGTGAAGCCGTACCCGCTGCTGTTCCTGGCCGCGCACAAACTCGACCAACCCATTGGCGACACGCTGCACCTCGGCCCCGATGCCGAACCCCTCTGGCTGCGCAGCGAACGTCAGACCATTCGTCTCCTGCCCGAGAGCGGGGCCATTTTGTTCACCATCAAGGTGCAGATCGCGCCCGCTGGCTGCCTGCGTGCCCGACCCGATCGGGCGGCCGACCTGGCAGCGATGTATCGAGCGTGGGATACCGGTCAACAGGGTTACAAGATGGGCGGGAACGACCTGGTGCCAGCTTTTGTGCCGTGGCTCGAAGCGGTGGCGCACGGCGGGTAGCCGATCTGCAGATGGCGCGGTGGTGTCACTAACGTCGGGGCCTCCAACGGCGAGTGCACACAGCGGGACCTATAGCCCTTTGCGGGCCGGTCGCGCCCTTCGTACCCTCCATCCAACACGAGCGCGTCATTTCGGCGTGTGCACCAGGCGAAGGACCTCGATGTGACCGACCCATCATCCCAGGGGGCTGCCGCCTTTCCTGCTCTGCCAGTGGTGGGAGTTGGCGCGTCGGCGGGTGGGCTCGACGCATTCGAACGGTTCTTTGCAGGTGTGCCTCGCGACTGCCCCGCGGCGTTCGTGGTGATCCAGCATCTCGACCCGACGCGCAAGGGATTACTGACCGAGCTGTTACAGCGGGAGAGCCCGTTACACGTGACGGAGATCGTCGATCGGGTACTACTCGAGGCTGGGCGCGTGTATGTGATTCCGCCCAATCGCACGCTCACCATCGATGGTGATGTGCTGCACATCGTTGAACCGTTGCCTGTACGCGGGCCTACCTTGCCCATCGATGTCTTCTTCCGCTCGTTGGCGGCCGAACGGGGCGTTGCAAGTATCGGCGTGGTGCTCACGGGTATGGGCACCGACGGCACGCTGGGCATGCAGGCCATCAAAGACGCCGGTGGCATGACATTCGTACAAGACCCTGCGACGGCGCAGTTCGATGGTATGCCGCGCAGTGTGGTGGAGACCGGTGCAGCCGACGTGGTGGGCACCGTGGAAGACCTGGCCACGGCGGTGGTGGAGCACATCACATCGGGCGGTACCACCGCCGCGATGGGGTTGACAGCGAGCGATGAGACTCCGGCCCGAGTGGCTGCTGCTGCCAACGCGCCCGAGTATGCGGCCATCGTCGAGTTGCTGTTGGCTCGCACCGGCCACGATCTCTCGCTCTACAAGCCTGGAACCGTGTCGCGTCGCATCGAGCGGCGGATGGCGTTGCAGCAGATCAAACTGCTCGGCGACTACGTGCGGTTCCTGCGTGAACACCCCACCGAACTCGATCGTCTGCATCGCGAGCTGCTCATCGGAGTCACCAGTTTCTTCCGCGATCCGCAGGTGTGGGACGTGGTGCGCGATGAGGTGCTGCCACGCTTTTTCGCAGCTCACCCCGAAGGTGCGGTGCTCCGTGCCTGGTGCCCGGCATGTTCCACCGGTGAGGAGGCGTTCACGTTGGCGATGGTGTTTCGTGAAGCCCTCGAACGTGCCGCGCCTGTTGGCCGGTTCTCGTTGCGGCTCTTCGCCACCGACATCGACCCGGCTGCCATCGATCGTGCCCGCACCGGCAGGTACCCGGCCGGTATTGCGGCTGATGTGTCGCCCGAACGACTCGAGCGGTTCTTCACGCGCGACGACTCGCACTTCCAAGTGAACAAGTCGCTGCGCGAGATGATCGTGTTCGCCACACACGATGTCGCCGTCGACCCGCCTTTCACGCGGCTCGACCTCGTCAGCTGTCGCAACCTGCTCATCTACCTCGCGCCGGAGTTGCAACGCCGGCTGGTGCCGATGTTCCACTATGCGCTCGAACCCGATGGTGTGCTGGTGCTCGGTTCGGCCGAAGCGCTGGGCGAGGCTGAACGGCTCTTCACACCAGTGGCCGAATCGTTGCGGGTGTATCGGCGGCGTGAGACGGCGGCCACCGTTCCCGCCGTGGCGGTGCGCCATCCGGTGGCACCGCGTGACTCGCTGCGCGGCGAGCCAACTGGAGCGTGGGCCGAGGCGGCTTCGGCTCAGATCGACCATGTGGTCGAGCGTCTCCTGGTGCGGAGCTATGCGCCCCCTGCGGTGCTCACCAACGATCGCGGTGACATCGTGTTCGTGAGCGGGCGTACTGGCAAGTACCTCGAACCGCCTTCGGGAAAGGCCAACTGGAACCTGCTGGCCATGGCGCGCGATGGGTTGCGTGTGAACCTGTCGCGGGCCTTCCGGGCTGCAGTACAGAGCGGGGCGGCACAGCGCGCCGACGCATTGCAGGTGGAATTGAACGACCCAACCGAGCAGGTGAGCATCGCCATCACGCCGGTGAGCCGGCCCGAAGTGGCACGTGGCCTCGTGCTCGTGGTGTTCGAGCCTGTTCCACCGGCCAGCGCAGGCACGCCGTCGAGCGGTGCTACGACAGCGATGGCTGGCGCGTCGGCAGCGGTGGCTCCATCTCCCGATGTCGAACGGTTGAACGCCGAACTGCGTTCCACCAACTCGGAACTGCAAGCGGCCTACGACGATGTGCGCGCCGCTCACGAGGAGTTGGCCGCACTGTACGAACAATTGCAGTCGACCTATGAAGAGCTGCAGTCGACGAATGAAGAGCTCACCATCTCGATGGAAGAGATGCAGTCGATGAACGAGGAACTGCAAACGCTGAACACCGAACTCGAGACCCGCGTGAACGATTACATGCGAGTGAGCGACGACATGGACAACCTGCTCGACAGCACCGATATCGCCACGCTGTTCCTCGATGGCGCACTCAGGGTGCGCCGGTTCACGCCGCGCCTCACCTCGATCGTAAGTATCCGTTCCACCGATGTGGGCCGCCCCATCACCGACTTGGTGAGCCATCTCGGGCTGCCCGAGTTCGCCAGCGACGTCGAGTCGGTGTTGACCACCAAGGTGGCCGTCGTGCGAGAAGTGCCTACCGACGATGGACGTTGGTTCGCGGTGAAGTCGATGCCCTATCGCACCCATGAGGAGCGCATCGACGGTGCGGTGGTCACGTTCAGCGATATCACCGCGGCGAAAGCGCTCGAGGCCGAATTGCGGGAAGCCAAACGGGTACTCGAGGGGCAACTCGCAGCCACCGGTACCCACACCGACACTCACATCGATACCCAGGCTGGCAGCAAGAGCGAAGGGGATGAACGATGAACGATCAGTCGAATGCACTCGACCCCGCGCCCATCGCCGGGGTGGAAGCAGCATCGTTGCTCAGCCGCGCCGAGGAGATCTTGGCGCGCCGGTCGGGCCATGGCACCGAAGCCGACCACACCGACACGCTGCGATTGGTGCACCAACTCGCCGTCCACCAGATCGAACTCGACTTGCAGCAGCAGGAGCTGCGCCACGCTCGCGATCAACTCACCGAAAGCCTGGCCCGGTACGTCGACCTGTACGACTTCGCCCCGGCGGGGTACCTCACCGTCGACGGGCACAGCGTGGTGGAGCAGTCGAACCTCGCTGCCGCCACCATGCTGGGGCTCGAGCGCTCACGGCTCACCAAGTTGCCGCTCATCGACTTCGTGGCCGAAACCGACAGGCCGCGCTTTCGCGACTTCGTGGAGCGAACAACCGAGCTGCCCGGTGAGCACATGTGCGAGGTCGACATGGTGTCGAGCGAAGGGATTGCCCTACGGGTGATGCTCGATGGCCGTCGGATCGACGAGTTGGGCCGTTGCCACCTGGTGATGGTCGACGTGACCGAACTCCGCGAAGCTCAGCGGGCCGCCGCCGAATACGAGGCGCTCGCGCAGCGTGAAGAGACGGCGCGGATGTTGCACGACACCGTGTTGCAGCGATTGTTCGGAGTGACCACCTCACTGCAGGCGCTCACCATGGACCCCGCAATGAGTGAGCGCTCGGTGGCCCGTATCGAGCACCTCATCGACGAACTCGACATCACCATCGTGAACATCCGCAAGACCATTTTCGAGCAGCGGAGGGCGTGGTCGGGTGACGACCCGACCGACGGCACTGACGACCCCGATGAGCCGGGTGTGGCGCTGTAGCCCCTCAGCTCAGGTGACGACAGCTCAGGTGACGACGAGCCACACAGCGGTGAGCTGCGCCGCGGCGGCGACCACGGTGTACACGTGCCACACCTCGTGGTACGAGAACACCGATGGGTTGAGGCGGGGCCATTTCACCAAGAAGCCGATTGCCCCCACCGTGTAGAAGACACCGCCTGAGAGCAGCATCACCACGGGCCACGGGCCGAACCGATGCCACACGAACGGCACGACGAGCACACCGATCCAGCTCACCACCATGTACAGCGTGCCGCCCACGATGCGCTGGTGCCGCCACCACACGGCCTTGATGATCATGCCCACCAGCGCTCCTGCCCAGATGGTGCCGAGGAGGAGTGCGCCCCACACATTGGGCATGGCCAGCACGATGATGGGTGTCGACGACCCGGCGATGGCGGCGTAGATCATGGCGTGATCGGCGCGCTGCCACGCGGCTCGAGCGCTGAGCGTGTGCACGTAGCGGTGGTAGGTGGCCGACGCCGTGAACATGGCGCACAGACCGATGGCGTACACGATGACGGCGACCCGGGCCTTGGTGTCGTGTGCCAGTGCGATGAGGGTGAGTAGCAACGGAACCGCAACTACGAGTGAGTACTGATGCAGGCGCCCGCGCCACAGCGGCCGCGACGGGGTGCCGAGCGGTACGTCGAGTTCGGCGGCGGCGAGCGAGGCGGCCACGAACTACCTCACGAGGGTGCAGCGGTGAGACACAACCATGACCGTTCCAGTATCGCCGCGCCGTGCCCGTATTGGGTGCCAGTTCGTTCGTTCGGCACCTGAAATCGGTCGGGCCGGCGAAGCGGGGTGGGTCAATCGGCCTGTGCGGCCCTGATGAGGTCGTCGGCCGCTTGGCGAACCTGCCAGTCGCGGTCGTCGAGGGCTGCGGCGATAGCGGCATCCACTTCGGGCCCGTCGAACGGCGCGAGCGCCAACACTGCCCGGCGACGCACCGTCGGCTGATCGCGGCAGCCGGCCAAGATGGCGTCGAGGCCACGCGGGTCGCCGATGGCTCCCAGGGCTGCCACGGCCGATTCGCGCACGAGTGCCACCTCGGCCGAGGTGGCGAGTGCGATGAGGCGGTCGAGCACGCGGGCCGACACCAGCTCGTGCTCGCCACATGCCCAGGCTGCATGCTCGAGCACCACCGGGTCGTCGTCGTGCAGGGCGTCGAACAGGTCGATGGCCGGCCGCGTGGCGGCGATCTCGATGGCTCGGCGGCGCACGTTCGGTGCCGGGTCGGAGAACGCGGCGACAACCTCGTGGTCGGCCAGGGCGCCGGTGCGGGCCAGCGCTCCGAGAGCCAACTCGCGGGTGACCTGGTCGGTGTCGGCGAGGCCGGCGCGGGCCGTGGCTTCGTCGCCGCAATGGCCTGCCACCGTCACGTCGGTCCAGCGTTGGTTCATCGCCGTAGGTGATCGCTGGTCAGCGACCGAGTTTGTGCGACAGCGTGATGACGATGTAACCGAGCGACAGCGCCACGGTGATGGCCACGATGGCGCCGGTGACGAGTGCCAGTGTGCTGCCTGCCACCACCGCCCAGATGCGTCGCCACGGCGAGGTGCTGGCCGGCGCTGCGGCCGATGTGTCGACCACCGGTACGCCCGCGCGGGGCCGTGCCGAACGCCGCCCGCGTGCAACAGGCACGGTTGCTCTGGCAGGCTTGCGCCACCCAGCGGCGATGAGCGCCGCAATGGACAGTCCGAGGATCCAGGCCGCAGCAGTGGTGAGTTCAGTCAGTGACACGCAAGACAGCATGGTAACGGCATCGATCGGCGCTACGCGTGCGCCATCGCCAACTCATCGTTGGTGGGCGGTGCCGCTGGTGGTGGCCAGTTTCGCCATCATCACCGGGCTGCTCGTGGTGTCGGTGCTTCCGGCCAGTGTGCGTGCCACCAATGCCGACAGTGTGCCCACGCCCTACGCGCTGGTGCCGGCCAGCGCCGAAGATGTCGCCCCGCTCATCAGTTTCGACGCCGTGCCCCGCCATCCGGCCTCGGGCGAGTTGATGTTCGTCACCATCCGCGAGCCGAAGATCTCGCTGCTCGATTCGTGGCTGGCCAAACCGCTTCCCGAGGTGAGCTTTCTCACCCGTGAGCAGCGCTACGGCACACAAACACCTTCGCAGCAGCAGCAGGCCAACATCCAGATGATGCGCACCGCGCAGCAGACCGCCGAGTACGTGGCGCTGCATCATCTCGGTTATCCGGCCGAGATCGTGCCGGGCGAGGTGATCATCAACCAGATCCTCTGCTTGAAGGCCAGCGCCGACGGGCAGACCTGTGCCGAACCGGCGCCCGCCGACGAGCTACTCGACCCGGGCGACACCCTGCGCGAGGTCGACGGCTCCGCACTCAGCACCATCGACGACCTTGGGCCGGTGCTGGCTCGCCATAAGGTCGGCGACTCGGTGCATGTGAAGTTCGAGCGGCCGGGCAAGGGCAAGCAGGAGGGCGATGTCACGTTGATCGCCTCGAACGACGGCACCAACCGCGCCATCATCGGGTTCCAACCGGTCGACACCGCCACTGCGAAGTTGCCCTTCGAGGTGACCATCCGCACCGAAGCGATTGGCGGCCCGTCGGCAGGGTTGGCCTTCACGCTCACACTCATCGACGAACTCACACCTGGCGAACTCACTGGCAAGAACCGCATCGCTGTCACCGGCACCATCAACGCCGACGGCACGGTGGGGGCCATCGGCGGACTCAACGCGAAGACATCGGCCGTGAAACAGGCGGGCGCGAAGGTGTTCATCGTGCCCAGCGAACAGGGCCACGACCCCGACAACCCCGACAGCATCGAGACGGCGAAGAAGGTGGCGGGGAACGACCTCATCATCGTCGACGTGAAGAACCTCGACGAGGCGTTGGCCGCCTTGGCGAAGTACGGCGGCAACAGCGGTTCGCTCGGTCAGCCGGGGGCCGATTACAAGCCCACGACCTGACCACGGCGCTGTTCGCGCGGTGCGTCGGGATGCCGCAACGCGGGGTGGCGCGGCACCTACGATGTACCGCTGATGGCTATGTCGATCTCGCGCCCTGATCCGTCGTCACCCAACGAGGTGTCGGCCGCAACGTTCTCGAGTTCGCGTCGCGGTTTCGACCAGGCCGAGGTTCGCGATTTTCTGCGCATGGTGGCCGCCGAACTGGCCCGCCTGCAAGAGCGCGAGCGGCACCTCGAGCGCGAGTTGCGTATCGCCCAGCGCAGCACCATCACGGCCACCACGCTCGATGAAGAGCTCGTCACGAAGATGCTTGGCGAGGAAGCGGCGCGCATTCTGCAGGTGTCGCGCGATGCCGCATCGCAGATCAAGATCCGCGCCGAAGAGGGCGCGTCGCGGCTGCTGCGCGAGGCCACCGAAGAGAGCGCTCGACTGCGTGAGGACGCCGAGGTCGAATCGTCGCGGCGCCGCACCGACGCGTCGGCCGATGCCGAAGCCGAACTCGAGATGGCTCGCCAGCAAGGCCGCGAGATGGTGAACGAGGCGCGCTCCTATCGCGAGCGCGTTCTTGGCGACTTGGCGCGCCGACGCGAAATCGCTCGCGAGCAGATCGAGCAGATGGTGCATGGCCGCGACCGACTCATCCAGGCGTTCGAGCGTTCGCGTCTGGTGGCGGTGGACGTGATCAACGAACTCACACCGCTGGTCGAGCCCAGCGAGTATGTGAACCTGTCGCCCACCACGGGCCCAGTGCCGATCATGGTGCCCGGTTCGCCCCGGCCTGTCGAACCGGCGCGTCCGGTGGTGGCCGAGGTGGAGGCGCCCGCCGAGGTGGAAGCGGAGCCCGAAGCCGAGATCATCGACACTGATGTTGAAGTCGTTGAAGTCGTTGAAACCGTCGATTCAGTAGCGATCGATGATGAAGCGATCGACGATGAAGCGATCGATGACGACGGTGATGCTGTCGTCATCGATATCTCCGCTCCGGTGTCCACCTCCTCCTCCGACGACGACGACCATCGCGAGCCCGCACCCGTGGTGTCGCTCTTCCGCGAAGCCGAGGTCGAGGTCGAGGTCGAACCCGAAGCCGAAGCCGAGGGCGAGGTTGAAGCAGCGATCGAAGCCGAAGTCGACGACCAACCGCGAGCCTCGGTCGATGACCTGTTCGCCAAACTGCGTGCAGCACGTACCCAAGCGGTGGCCGAGCGTGCCATTGCCGTTGACGCCGCATCACCCGAAACTGCCGCGCCGGAAACTGCCGCGCCCGAGGCCGCTGTGGTCGAGTCCGCGCCTGAGGTCGAGCCCGTCGTCGCCGCTGAGCCAGTTCCGGCGCCCAGCCCCACCTCACCTGTTGACTCGGTCTTCGCGCCCAGTCCTGCCGCACCCGTAGAGCATGAAGAGGTCGCCGACACTCCCTTTGCTCGCCGCGACGAGGCCCTCACCCCGCTCATCGTGGCTGCAGCCCGCAAACTGAAGCGGGTGCTCGCCGACGAGCAGAACGACGTGCTCGCCGTACTGCGCGGGAAGGCGCCAGTGCGCTCACTCGACCCGCTGGTGTCGGGCGAAACGCAGCAAGCGGCTCGTTACACCGACGCCATCAACTCCGAGCTCGTGGCTGCTGCTGTGGCCGGCGCGGTGTCGATGGGAGCCGATGCATCTACCGCCCCCCGCAGTGTGAAGAAGGCTGAGGCCACCGCCGATGCGGCCAGCCTGTTGGCTTCCGACATCGTGCGACCGTTGCGCACGCGCCTCGAGCGCTGCGTCAACGATGCCGACGGTGACAACGACGAACTCGCGGCGTTGGTACGCCTCGTGTACCGCGAATGGAAGAACCAACGTATCGACGAGCACCTCGACGACATCGCTCGGGCTGCGTTCGGCGCGGGTGCACTCGCGGGTGTGGCCCCGGGTACGCCCATTCGCTGGACGGTCGACCCCAATGGGCCGGCTTGCCCCGACGCCGAAGACAATTCGCTCGAAGGGGTCATCGAAGCGGGCTGCCCGTTCCCGACCGAACACACCTGCGCCCCTGCCCACAGCGGCTGCCGGTGCATGATCGCCCGCGCCGACGACTGAGCGGCGCAGCCGCCCGAACCCCACCGTCGCAGTTGGCCCGATAGCCTCCGCCCTCGTGCGTGAACCCTCAGATCTTCCCAGCGAACCCCGTCGCCAGCGGCGTGTCGGCGATCGTGGTCGCAAGATCCTCATCGGTGCAGTAGCCCTGGGCTTCGTGCTGCTGTTGTCGGCACGATTCTTCGCCGGTTTCTACGTCGACTACCTCTGGCACCTCAGCGTCCAACGAGGCGATGTGTTCTGGGGTGTGCTCGGCAGCAAAGCGTTCCTCTTCGCTCTCTTCGCGGCGGTGTTCATCGCCGTGGCCGTGGTGAACCTCATCATCGCCGACCGTCTGGCACCGATGACCTTCTCGGCCAACATGCACCCGGTGGTCGAGCGGTTCCACGAACTGTTCGGTCGTCGTCTGCGTCTGGTGCGGTTCGCTGTGGCGGCAGTGTTCGGCCTGCTGTTCGCCCTGCCGGCATCCGGCCAGTGGCAAGAGTGGTTGCTGTTCCGCAACAGCCAGTCGTTCGGTATCAAAGATCCGCAGTTCGGCAAAGACATCGGCTTTTACGTGTTCCGCCTGCCGTTCATCACCTTTTCGATCAGTTGGTTCTACGCAGCACTGGTGTTCATCACACTGCTGGTGCTGTTCACGCACATTCTCAACGGTGGCATCGTGTTGCAGCCGCCACGCCCCAAGCTCCGCCGCGCCACCAAGGCGCACCTGGCCGTCATGTTGGCCTTGCTGGCGCTGGTGAAGGCCGCCGATTACTGGTTCTCGCGTTATGAACTCACCACCGAACGCCGGGGGTTCGTGCAAGGCGCCACCTATTCAGTGGTGCACGCACAACTGCCGGCCACGGTGCTGCTGGTGCTGGTGGCGCTGTTGGTGGCCGGCCTGTTCCTGTCGACCATCAAGACCGACTCGTGGCGCCTGCCCCTGGTGGCCTCGGGTCTGTGGGTGGTGGTGGCCCTGCTCGCCGGCGTGGTGTACCCGGCCGCCATTCAGGCACTCGTGGTGAACCCCAACCAGAAAGACCGTGAAGCGGTCTACATCGAGCGCAACATCGACGCCACCAAACAGGCCTTCGGGCTCACCAAGGTGACCGAACAGGCCACCACCTTCGGCAACCTCACCGCGGCCGAGGTCACCGCCGACCCCACCCCACTGCAGAACGTCCGCTTGCTCAACCCCACCCGCCTCGTCGACCGGTTCCGTATCGACCAGGGCCAGCGCGCTGGCCTCACCATCCGCGATCTCGACATCGACCGCTACGAGGTCGACGGTTCGCAACAACAGGTGCTCATGGCGGCCCGCGAACTCGACCTGGCCAACGTGGCCAACAAGTCGTGGCAGGGCTTGCACCTCATCTCCACCCACGGTTGCGGGCTCATCGAGGCATCGGCCAGTCAGGTCGAAGCCAGCGGCCGCCCCAACTATCGCACCGTGCCGCTCGAGCGGCCCGAGCTGTACTTCAGCGAAGGCGTGCCCGGCTATGCCGCGGTGAATACCAGCGTCACCGAAGACCTTTGCCCCGGCACCACCACTTCCACCCCGTACAGCGGCAGCGGCGGTGTGCCACTGAACTCGGCGTTCCGCCGGTTCGTGTATGCACTGAACTACCTCGATTACAACCTCATCGGCTCGAGCGCCATCACCAACAGCTCGCGGTTGCTCTCAGTGCGCAATGTGCGCGATCGGGTGCAAGCCGTGGCCCCGTACCTGGCGTTCGACGGCGACCCCTACCCGGTGGCGGTGGGTGGCCGCGTCGAATGGGTGATCGATGGGTACACCACCAGCAATCGCTACCCGTACTCGCAGAACGCCAACCTCGATCAACTCACACCCACCACCGGGCTCGACTTCCCGTTCAACTACATCCGTAACAGCGTGAAGGCCGTGGTCGACGCCTACGACGGTTCGGTGGCCATGTACGTGGTGAACCCCGACGACCCCGTCATTCAGGCCTGGCAGCACGCCTTCTCCGGTGTGTTCTCACCGATGTCGGCGATGCCTCAGGAACTTGCCGATCACTTGCGCTACCCCGAAGACCTGTTCCGCGTGCAGACCGACCACTACTCGAAGTACCGCCTGCCGTCGTCGGCGTTCTTCGAGCGCAATGGCGCCTGGTCGGTGGCACAGGGTCCCTCCACTGAACCGCATCTGGTCGACACCACAGGGCTCGGCGCCGATGGCACCACCACCGGACAGACTGCCGCCGACGGTCGCACCGCGGCCTTCTCCGCCGAGTCGGGCAGCGCGCGTTTTGTTCCCTACTACTCGATGTTCCGTGCGCCTGGGCAAAGGGAGCCGTCGTTCCAGTTGCTGCGCCCGTTCGTGCCGTTCAGCACCAACGACAACCGCACCGAACTGCAGGCATTCATGGTGGCCAGCAGCGACCCCGAGAACTATGGGCAACTCACCGCCTACGTGGTGGGCGGTCGTATCGATGGGCCATCGACAGTGGCCGCCACCATGGAGAGCGATCCCAAAATCTCGCAGGAGATCACCCTGCTCGACCAGAAGGGTTCCAACGTCTACTTCGGCGACTTGCAGTTGGTACCGCTGCAGTACGGCCTGTTGTACGTGCGGCCGCTCTACGTGGAGTCTGACGCGCTGAAGCAGTTGAACTACCGCTACATCCTCGTGTCGTATCAGGGCAAGGCGGCGTTCGGCTCCACGTTGAAAGAGGCGTTGGCCAAGCTCTTCCCGGGGTTCAGTACCGACCTCGGTGAGGTGGTGGGGGCAACTCCCACACCCACCCCGGTCGACCCGAGTAAGCCGGTCACACCTCCCACCCAAACACCGGAGGAGATGTTGAAGGAAGCCGATGCGCTGTTCGCTCAGGCCGACGCCGCCCTGCCCGACTTCGCCAAGTATGCCGAACTCACTGCCCAGGCGCGGGCGTTGGTGAAGCAGGCGCTGACGCAACTCGGCGGTTGACGCCGGTGCGGCTCAGTTCCGCGATTTGAGGCGGTGCAGGTCTTCGGCGAGACGAGCAAGGTCTTCGCGGAAGCCGATCTCGAAGCGGGCCTGTTCGCTCGCCAACTTCACCTGGCCAGAGCGGAGGGCATCGACCGCAGCATCGTCGACCGCCGGGGCCGCAACGGCCATCGGGCGGGTGGCGAGTTGGTCGATCTCGCCACTCAATTCACCGAGTTGGTTGGTGAGTTCTGTGGCCATCTGCGCGAGGCGCTGATCGAGCAGGTTCACCTGGTCGCGGGTGCGGCGCGAATCGTCCTCCGTGGCGGTGACACGCTCGGCGAGATCGCGCAACTGGGCGAGTTCGTCGCTGAGTTCGCGGTTGAGGGTGGAGCTGGCCACCAGTTCGCCGAGGTCGAGTTGGAGTTGGCGGGTGTCGATGCCCTGGCGGCTCATCTCTTCCACCCGCTCGGTGATGGCCACCAGCTGATCGCGCACATTGCCGTGGATGTCGACTCGATCGGTGAGAGCCGCGAGTTGGCTGGTGAGTGCGTCGATCTGCTCGGCGTTGGCCTCGAGCGTGGCGATACGTGCGGCGAGCTCGAAGTCGGGTTCGGCGGGGGGAGGTGTGGGTGCCACGAGTGCCTGCGCGGGTTGGGCCGCCAGCTCGGCCACCTGGTCGACGCGTTCGCTCAGTTCGCCGAGTTGGTCGACGCGTTCGCTCAGTTCGCCGAGGTGGTTGACACGTTCGCTGAGTTCGGCGAGTTGTTCGGTGACACCTTGCTGCGAGCTCACACTGGCGGCGAGCACCACGATCTGGCGGTTCAGAGCCTCCACGGTTGTGGCATTGCGCTCGAGTTGGATGAGGCGAGCGGCGAGTTCGTCGTCGGGCTGGGCCGGCGACGCGGCCAGTTGGGCCACCTGCTCGAGCCGTGCAGCCAGTTCAGCGATATCGGTGGGTGCATCGCCCGATACGGTGCCGGCGGGACGGCTCTCCACTTCCACCACACGGCGAGCCAGTGCCTCGAGTCGCGGGCCCACGGCCTCGGTGGCATTGAGCCGCCGCTCGATGCCCTCTAGTTGTTCGACGAGATCGGTGGTGTCGGTTTGATTGTTCGACGACAGCACCATGGTGGTGGCAGCAAGCGCACTCATCTGGTCGTGCAGTTGAGCCTTGGCCTGTTCGGCAGCGTCGAGTCGTTCCTTCAATGCCGCGATTTCGTTGTGGAGCACGAGCACATCGACGGGGTCGACGGTGGGCTTCTTCTTGAACAATCCCATTGAGTGATGGCCTCGCTGCCCGACACACGGTCGGCTACACCCGACGCTACTACCTCGTGCGCGCTGGGTGGGGGAGCGCCCACGTTGCGAAGCAGGTGTGCGCTGCCATCACGCATTCGTGCCCGAACTGGGCCAGGATGGTGCTCTGTGAGCGGGAACGTATTGGCAATCGACCTCGGCACCACCGGTATCAAGGTGGCGGTGGTCGACGACACCGGGGTGGTGCTGGCCAGTGCCGGTGAGGTGCTCCCCATCGTGTCGACCGACGATGGTGGTGCCGAGCAAGATCCGCATCTGTGGTGGGCCGCGCTCGGACGGTGCGCGGGCGAATCGATGCAGGCATCGGGGTTGCATGCGGGCGATGTGGGTCTGGTGGCGGTGACCAGCCAGTACACCTCCACCGTGGCTGTCGACCGGGCTGGCACTGCGTTGGCCAACACCATCATGTGGATGGATGGCCGGGGTGCGCGCCACAACCACGCGAAGCGCGACCCCGAAGCGCTGGGCCGCTGGGTCGACATCCACGGCCTGGCGCCGTGGGGGAACGACGACATCGGCCATGTCGGTTACCTGCGCGATGTGCGCCCCGATGTGTATGAGGCTGCCTATGCATTTGTGGAACCGATGGACCACCTGGCGGGTCGGCTCACCGGCAACGTGGTGGCTACGCAATGCACCTCCTTCCCGATGCTCAGCACCGACAACCGCACGTGGGGTGCCACCGAGTACAGCCCCGAGTTGCTGGCGATGTCGGGCCTCGACCCGGCCAAGCTCGCCCCACTGGTGCCGCTGGGCACACCTCGCGGCACAGTGACACCCGAGGCCGCCGAACACCTCGGTATCTCGCCGCGTGCGGTGGTGATGGACGCCACCATCGACTCGGTCACCACTGCTGTGGGCACGGGTGCGCTCGACGCCAGCACGTGCGGTCTCAGCATCGGCACCACCTCGGTGATGGTGACCCATGTGCCTACCAAACGGGCCGACCTCGAGCACGGCCTCACCACCGCACCCAGCCCGCTCGACCACCAGTACTTCCTGGTGGCCGAGAACGGTATTGGTGGCAAGGCGTTCGACGTGTTCGTGAACAACCTCGTGTTCGCTGCCGACGGCCTCGGGCTCGATGCGCCAGCCGACCGTTTCGAACGGGCTTTCGCCGCTGCGGCCACCTCGCCGGCCGGAGCGAACGGGGTGCTGTTCTTGCCGTGGCTGGTGGGGTCGATGGCCCCCGGTTCGCAGCACCGCGTGCGCGGTGGGTTCGTGAACATCGGGCTCGAAACACAGCGTGCCGATATGGCTCGCGCCGTGCTCGAGGGTGTGGCCATGAACGCCGCGTGGTTGCTGCCGTTCTTCAGCGCACTGGCCGCCAACGAGTACCGCAGCATCAGCTTCGGCGCCGGTGGCGCCGGCTCTGCGCTGTGGGGCCAGATGCTTGCCGATGTGTGCGGTGTGGAGGTGCGCCGCCTCGCCAACCCGCGCACCACCAATGCGCACGGCGCCGCGCTGCTGGCACTCGCTCAGGCCGGGCAGCTCACCTTCGCCGAGCTACCGAGCCGGCTCAGTGTGCAGCAGGTGCACCAACCCGATCCGTCCACTCGCCGCCTGCACGATGCGCGGCTTGCCGCATTCATCGAGTTTCACGACTCATCCGTTCCCATCTATTCCGCCCTCGCCTCACGGGAGAAGCACACATCATGAGTACCGACAAGCGACCCACCTCACGCCTGCACCCCTATGCGGGGCGGTTCGAAGTGCACGACGCCATTCCCGAACACGGCGTCGACCGTGCCCAGATCCTCAGCGAGCTTCGCCAGATGTCGAGCGCAGAAGACGCGAAGGGCGATTCGGGCCGCGTGAGCGGTTCGATCTATTCGGGCGACCACGACCATTACGCGTTCCTCACCGAGGCCTTCGAGTTCTACGGGCACTCGAACGTGCTGCAGCGCGACATGTATCCGAGTGCCA
>JBAXQV010000061.1:0-15548 GCA_037131575.1 Actinomycetota bacterium | reverse complement strand
AGTCAGGCGAAACAGGGAAGTCAGGCGAAACAGCACAGTCAGGCTCGTGTTCACCATGAGCCACGCCCGCTCGCGCGCGTCGACAAGCGAACCCCCGGTGGTCAGCGCCCATCGTCCCGGCGACGTACGGTTCACGCCCCCCGGCCGAACCGTCACCTGTTCAAGGTGGGTCGTTCGCGCCGTCGACTCATGGTCATCTTCGGTTTCACCGTGGCGGTGTTCGCCGTGGTGTTGACCAAGGTGGTGTTGCTGCAGACCAATGGTGCCGCGGCGCTGCAGGAGGCTGGTCGCGAACAGCGCACCAGCGCCAGCGTGCTGAAGGCGCATCGCGGTGTCATCTTCGACCGCAACGGCGACGAACTGGCGATCTCCGTGCCCGCCAAGACCATCATCGCCAACCCCAAATTGGTGAGCGATGCTGCGGCCACGGTGGCCACGCTGTCGCAGGTGCTGCAACTCGACGCCAGCAAGCAGCAGAGCTTGCTCGACGCCTTCACTGCCCGGAAGAAAGACTTCATCTACGTCGTCCGCCAGGTAGGCGACGATCAGGCGGCATCGATCGCTGCCCTCGGTCTCAATGGCATCGACGAAATCGACGAAGACCGTCGTCTCATGCCCACCGGTGAAGTGGGGCGCAGTGTGATCGGAAAGACCGACCCCGATGGTCGCGGTACTGCCGGTATCGAGAGGCAATACAACGATCTCCTCACCGGTGTCGATGGCGAACGCATCCGTCAACACGACCGCCAGGGCCGCTCACTGCCTGGTAGCGACACAACGTCGGTGGCGGCAACCCCGGGCCAAGACCTCGTCCTCACCCTCGATCGCTCCATTCAGTACGCCGTCGAGCAGGCACTACTGAATCAGGTGCGGCTCCTGTTGGCGCGCGGTGGTACTGCAGTGGTGATCGAAACCAAGACTGGCAATGTGCTGGCCATGGCCGGCGTGCGCCGCAACGACATCACGGGCTTGTACGAAGTGACCAGTGGCAACATCGCTGCCGTCGACGCTGCCGAGCCGGGCTCGGTGGTGAAGGCCGCCACGTTGGCCGCCGCTCTGAACGAAGGTGTCGTCACCCCCGACACCAGCTTCGACGTACCGTGGCAGAAGCAGTTCTCCGACACCGTGCTGCACGACGCCGAACCGCATGCCGACGAGTCGATGACAGTGGCGCAGATCCTCACCCGCTCGTCGAACATCGGCACCATCGAAGCAATGCTGCGGCTCGGGCCCAACATGCGCTCGACGAAGGAGAAGTTCTACAGCTACCTGCGCGCCTTCGGCCTGGGCGAGAAGACCCCCCTCGACTTCCCGGGTGAGTCGCGTGGTCTGCTGAAGGACTGGAAGGACTGGCAGGGTGTCGAGCAGTACACCCTTGCGTACGGGCAGGGCTTGGCATCGACGTCGATCCAACTCGCCGCCGCCATCAACGTGATCGCCAACCAGGGCATGTACGTAGCACCCCGACTCGTCGACCAGACCATCGACTCATCGGGTGCCATCGCCATGCAGCCGCCGGCAGCCACCCATCGGGTGATCCGCCCCGAGGTGGCTCAACAAGTGAACACGATGATGCGTTCAGTGGTGTGCTCCGGTACTGCCACCCGCGCCCAGGTCGATGGCCTCACCGTGGCCGGCAAGACCGGCACCGGGTTGAAGGCGCAGTCGAACGGTACGTACCTCAACGCCGACGGGCAACGTGCCTACTACTCATCGTTCGTGGGGTTCTTTCCTGCCGAAGACCCGCAGGCCACCGTGCTGATCTCCATCGACGAACCGCCGGGAGCCGAAGGGCAACTCACCCGGTTCGGTGGTACCGCTGCGGCCCCTGTGTTCGCTGCCGTGGCACCCACCATCATGCGGGAAATGAACATCACCCCTCCGGCCTCCGGTGGCGGGTGCCCACCGAAGTGATGCGATGAGCCGCTCTCTCGCCTCGCTGCTCGGCGCCGTGCGCGGTGGGCCTGGATTCGAACTCGTCGGCGACGGTGCCGTCGAGATCGTCGACATCACTCTCGACTCTCGTGAGGTAGGCCCCGGCACGCTCTTCAGCTGTGTGCCTGGCGCCGTTCACGATGGTCACGATTTCGCGGCGGCGGCGGTGGCGGCCGGCGCCGCCGCGATACTGGTGGAGCGGATCCTGCCGCTCGACGTTCCCCAGGTACTCACCGCATCGACCCGGGCACTCACGGGCTGGGTCGCTGCCGCAGTGTTCGATCACCCGTGCGACGCGCTCACCATGGTGGGCGTCACCGGTACGAACGGGAAGACCACCACCTCACAACTCATCGGCGATGTGCTGCGTTCGTGCGGGCGCCGGGTGGAGGTGCTCGGCACCTTGTCGGGCCGCAACACCACGCCCGAGGCACCTACCCTGCAGCGGCAATTGGCGCACTGGCGCGACGGCGGTATCGACACCGTGGTGATGGAGGTGTCATCGCACGCGCTGGCCCTCGATCGTGTGGCGGGTGCCCACTTCGACGTGGCAGTGTTCACCAACCTCGGCCGCGACCACCTCGACTTGCATCACACGATCGAGCAGTATTTCGCCGCCAAGGCTCGACTGTTCGAGCGCGCACTGTCGGACCGTGGCGTGGTGAACATCGACGATGTGCACGGCCGTCTGCTGTTCGATGCACGGCCCATCGAGATGACGGGCTTCTCCATGCGTGATGTGGGCAACCTCGTGGTCACAGCCACGAGCCATTCGTACACGTGGCGAGGCGTGCGCGTGAGCGTCGGTATCGGTGGTCACTACAACGCGATGAACAGCCTGGCGGCGGCCGAAGCGTGCGCTGCGCTCGGAGAGAGCGATGACGCAATCGCGGCCGGGCTGGCCGAGGCGCGACCTGTGCCGGGGCGGCTCGAACCCATCGTCGCTGGCCAGCAGTTTGCGGTGCTGGTCGACTACGCCCATACCCCCGACGGACTCGCCGAGGCGTTGCGCGCCATGCGCGACGCCAGCGCCGGCAAGCGGGTGATCGTGGTGTTCGGTTGCGGTGGCGACCGAGATCGCGACAAGCGGCCCGAGATGGGTGCCGTCGCAGCAAGCCTCGCCGATGTGGTGGTGGTCACCTCCGACAATCCGCGTTCGGAAGACCCGCTCGCGATCATCAATGCCATCGTCGCAGGGGTACCTGGCGACTACCGTGAACGTGTTGTGACCGAACCCGACCGTCAACTCGCCATCGCCACGGCACTGCACCGTGCCAGTTCTGGCGATGTGGTGCTCATCGCTGGCAAGGGTCACGAAACCACCCAAACCATCGGCGACCGAGTGGTGCCGTTCGACGATCGCGTGGTGGCACGCGCACTTCTGGAGGCCTCCCGATGATCTCGGTCATGATTGCCAGTGTCACGGCAATCGTCGTGTCGTTGTTCGGCACACGCGCGCTCATCACCTTCTTCCGCAATCGCGGGAAGGGGCAACCGATCCTGGGCAAGGAAGACAACGGCCCCGAGCACCACCTGCACAAGCAGGGCACGCCCACCATGGGCGGTATCGCCATCCTCTGTGGTGCGTTCGTGGGGTGGGTGGTGGCGCACTTCCGCGATGGCCTGGCGTTCTCGGTGCAGTCCACCATCATGTGGATCGGCATCCTCGTGATGGCCTTCATGGGGTTCCTCGACGACTACCTGAAGGTGAAGCGTGCCCACAACCGTGGCATCTTCTGGAAGAGCAAGGGCAAGATCACCCTCGGCCTGGCCATCATGATGGCCTGCTGGCTGGTAGCCGCCACCGGCATCTCGCGCACGATCTCGTTCACCCGCGCCACCTCGCCTGGCTGGACCGTGCACTGGGTGGTGTGGGTCATCTGGGCGGGTGTGATCATCTGGAGCACCACCAACGCCGTCAATGTCACCGATGGCCTCGACGGCCTCGCCGGTGGTTCGGCGCTCATGGGGTTCCTGGCCTTCACCATCATCGCCTATTGGGCGTTCCGTAACCCAGGTGTCTACGGCGCTGTGGTGAACCCTCTCGACCTCGCCGTGTTGGCCGCCGCCTTCGCCGGCGCATGCGGAGGTTTTCTCTGGTACAACGCGGCCCCGGCGCGCATCTTCATGGGTGATGTGGGCGCGCTCGGCGTGGGTTCGGCGTTGGCGTTCCTGTCGCTCGGCACCGACACCCATCTGCTGCTCATCCTCATCTGCGGTATCAACGTCATGGAGGCCGGTTCGGTAGCCATCCAGATGGGCGTGTTCAAGGCGTCGGGCCGGAAGAAGCGCCTGTTCCGCATGTCGCCGATCCACCATCACTTCGAACTGCTGGGTTGGCCCGAAACGACGGTCATCATCCGTTTCTGGCTCATCGCCGGGTTGTTCGTGGCCACAGCTCTGGCCATCTTCATCGGCGATTTCACCGGGATCGAATTGAAGTGACCGCACCGGTTGCACTGGTGTACGGCGTGGCTGTGGCAGGCGCTGCCACTGCCCGTGCGCTTGCCGCACGTGGCTACACCGTGCTGCTCGCCGACGATGCTCCCACGCCTGAACGGCATGCCGTGGCGGCCGAACTCGGCACCGAGCTCATCGAGTGCCCCGATGTGGCAGCCATCGAACACCTCCTCGCGTCGGTCGACCTGGTCGCGCCGGCGCCTGGCGTTCCTGAAACCCACGCGGTCGTCGTGGCGGCGACGACCGCGGGGGTTTCGGTACGCACCGAGATCGACCTCGCCTACGAATGGGAGCAGCAGCGCCCCGGTGGCCCGCGCCCCATGATCGCCATCACCGGCACCGACGGTAAAACCACCACCACGATGATGGTGGCCGCCCTGATGAACGCCGCAGGCGTGCGTACCGAGGCAGTGGGCAACACCGACCTGCCGCTCATCGACGCGCTCGATCTCGACGTCGATGCGTTCGCCGTCGAGTGCAGCAGTTTCCGCTTGGCATTCACCGAGCAGTTCCGTGCCGAGGCGGCCATCTGGCTGAACCTTGCACCCGACCATCAGAACTGGCATCGGTCGATGCAGAGTTACGAGGCCGCGAAGGCCAACGTGTGGCGCCATCAGCGCGCTACCGATGCCGCCATCGGCTGGGTCGACGATGCCACGGTGATGCACCAACTCGATGCAGCGCCTGGGCGACACATCACCTTCGGCATGCACTCGGGCACGTACCGGGTGACGGGGGAGGGCGACGGACGCATGCTGTGCGGCCCCGACGGCCCGTTCGCGTCGGTCGCCTCGTTGCGTCGTCGTTTCCCGCACGACATCACCAACGCGCTGGCCGCCAGCGCAGCGTGCATCGAGAGCGGTTTGCTAGCGCCCGAGGCAGTCGATGCAGGCCTCGCTGCGTTCGAGGTGCCGCACCATCGCATCGAACCCATCGGCGATCGCAACGGGGTTGCTTGGTACAACGACTCGAAGGCGACGTCACCGCATGCGGCGCTCACGGCCATCCGTTCGTTCGATTCGATCGTGCTCATCGCCGGTGGCCGCAACAAGGGGCTCGACCTGGCTTCGCTCGCCACCGAAGCACAGCGCATCCGCGCCGTAGTTGCCGTGGGCGAGGCTGCCGCCGAGGTGGAAGCAGCATTCGCCGGGGCCCGGCCGGTGGTGCGCGCCGATTCCATGGCCGAGGCCGTGGCCGCCGCCGATTCGCTTGCACACGCTGGCGATGTGGTGCTGCTGTCGCCAGCCTGCGCGAGTTTCGACTGGTATCCGTCGGGTGGCTACCCGGCACGTGGTGCCGATTTCCGTGCCCAGTTCGAACTCCTCGACGCGAGGGTCTCCCGATGAGCGTCACGATATGAGCAGCCACTCAGCCGCTGTTGCCGACCGCCGCCGTGTGGCCGCAGCGCGTGCCTCATCGATGCGCCGCCACCCGACGGGGCGCAGCGGAGCACGGGTGCAGACCTTGGGTCCGCCACCCACCACCTATTACGTGATCGCGCTCGTGGTGAGCATCTTCGTGATGCTCGGCCTGGTGATGGTGCTGTCGGCATCGTCGATCCAAGACTTCCACCGAGGGTTGTCGCCGTGGCACCTGTTCAGTCGCCAGCTCATCTGGGCACTCATGGGCACCTGCTCGCTGGTCATCTGCGCGCGTATTCCGTACCGCAGTTGGCGGCGCGTGGTCACCCCGTTGCTCGGCGTGTCGATGGCGCTGATGGTGGTGCCGTTCCTTCCCGGTATCGGGGCCGAGGTGAACGGTGCCAAGTCGTGGATCGCGGTCGGGTCGATCACCTTCCAACCCTCAGAACTCTTGAAGTTGGCATTGCTGTTGTACACGGCCGATGTGCTCACCAAGCGAGAGAACGAGATGCACGATCTGCGCCGTTCGCTCGTTCCCGTGCTGCTGGTGGCACTGGTCGGTGCAGGCATGTGCGCAGTGCAGGGCGACCTGGGATCCGCCATCGTGGTGGGTGCCATCGTGTTCGCTGTGGCGTTCGTGGGTGGCGCGCCCTTCACCCCCATGTTGGGCGCCGGCCTCGTGGCCACAGCGGGTGCATTGTTCTTCGTGGTCACCAGCCCGCGCCGCATCCACCGTTTCACGTCGTTCCTCGACATCGTGGGCAATCGCAAGTACCTGAGCTACCAGCAGTACCAAGCCTGGATCGCCATCGCCCAGGGGGGTACCACCGGCGCCGGCCCGGGGCGTGGCCTCACCAAACTCGGCGACTTCCTGCCCTTGGCACAGAGCGACTTCATCTTCGCCGTCATTGCCGAAGAACTCGGGCTGGTTGGTGTTGTCGCGGTGCTCGGTGGGTTCGTGGTCTTGGCCTACTGCGGTGTGCAGGTGGCACTGGCTGCGCCCGAGCGGTTCGGCATGTTGCTGGCTGGTGGCATCACCACATGGCTGGTGGTGCAGGCACTCATCAACGTGGGCGGTGTGGCGGGTGTGATGCCGGTGACCGGGCTCACCTTGCCATTCTTCTCGGCAGGCGGAAGTTCGCTCTGTATCTGTATGACCGCTGCGGGGATGTTGCTCAACGTCGCCCGGAACGCGAAGTGAACCAGGTACCGCACACCGACGCAGCGACCCGTTCGGCGGTGGTGACCGGCGGAGGAACATCGGGCCATGTACTGCCTGCATTGGCCATCATCGACCGCCTCGTCGCTGCCGGGTACGTGCGCGAGCACCTGCACTACGTGGGCACTGAGCACGGGATCGAAACCCGGTTGGTGCCGCCCACGGGCACCCCGTTCACGCTGCTCGATGTGGTGGGCCTGCAGCGACGGCTGAGTTGGCGAACCGTCACCTTCGTGCCGAAGATGACGTGGGCCACGGCCCGCGCGTGGCGTTTGCTCGGTCGGCTGCAGCCGGGGGTTGTGGTGAACGTGGGCGGGTACGCGAGCATGCCGGCCACGTTCGCTGCCCGTCTCCGGCGAGTTCCGGTGGTGGTGGTGAGTTACGACCAGTTGCCCGGGTTGGCCTCACGAGTGGCCGCCAAGTTCGCTGCGGCAGTGGCTGCAGCGTTCGCCGATTCTCCCTTGCCTCGAGCACGGCACGCCGGTGCTCCGGTGCGGCCCGAGATCATTGCCGTCGATCGTGCCCGCGACCGCGATGCGGCGCGCCACACGCTCGGGCTACCGCTCGATCGGTTCGTGGTGGGTGTGTTCGGCGGGTCGTTGGGTGCGAAAGTGGTGAACATCGCTGTTGCAGGCATGGTCGACCTGTGGGCCACGCGTACCGACGTGTTCGTGTATCACGTGGTGGGCGAGCGGTGGTTGAACGAGGTGCCCAGCGCGCGCACCTCGCCAACGGGCATCATGTATGCCGTGATCGGATACGAAGACCGGATGCCCGCGCTGTACGCCGCCTGCGACCTCATGGTCACACGCGGTGGCGCCAGCACCATCGCCGAACTGGCCACCACAGGCACTCCCGCCATCGTGGTGCCGTGGCCCGATGCGGCCGACGACCACCAGCGTGGCAACGCACGCACCCTCAGCGACATCGGTGCAGCAGTGCTGCTCGAGCAGGATCAACTCGATGCTGCTCGACTGGCCGACGAGATCGACGCGCTCATCGGGCACCCCGAGCGCCTTGCCGGTATCGGTGCTGCCGCCCACGTCGCAGGCGCAGTGCATCGCAGTTCTGCACTCATCGACCTCATCGACGAGGTGGCACGATGAGCCTCAACCTCGCAGCGCCAACGGCACCACTCGACCTGTCCACTCCGCAACGGCTGCACGTGGTGGGTGTGGGTGGCCCCGGTATGAGTGCGGTCGCAATCGTGCTGGCGCAGATGGGCCACCAGGTGAGCGGTAGCGACCTGCGCGAACGGCCCGTGCTCGAACGGTTGCGTGCCGGTGGTGTGGAGGTGCACATCGGCCATCAGCGCAGCTATGTCGAGGGCTGCGATGCTGTCACCTACAGCACCGCCGTACCCGAACGGAATGTCGAGGTCGACCAGGGCCGCGTGCTGGGTATTCCCACGCTTCGCCGGGCCGGCATGCTCGCCTCGATCTGCGCGCGGGCAAAGTCGCTGGCTGTTGCTGGCACGCACGGCAAGACCACCACCACCTCGATGCTGATGCTCATGTTGGCTGAGGCGCAGTTGCGGCCAAGTTTCGTCATCGGCGGTGACGTGGCCGATATGGGCACGGGCGCGCAGTGGACCGGTGGCGACTGGCTGGTGGTGGAAGCCGACGAGAGCGACGGCACCCATCTCGAACTGCCGCTGTACGGCACCGTGCTCACCAACGTCGAGGTCGATCACCTCGACCATTACGGTTCGTTCGCCGCCATCGAGGCGGGCTTTTCGCAGTACCTCGCCCAGATCGCTGGCCCCAAGGTGCTGTGCTTCGACGATCCGGTCTGTCGCCGGCTCGCCACCGAACATGGCGCACTCACCTATGGCACGGGTGAGGGTGCCGATGTGCGCGCAGTGGAAGTGGTGGCGCGCGAGGGTGCCTTCCGCTTCGCCGTGGAACGCCGCGGCGAGCGGCTCGGCGTGGTCGACCTGCCATTGCGCGGTATCCACAACGTGCGCAATGCCACGGGGGCGTTGGCGCTGGCGTTGGAAGTGGGCGTGTCGTTCGTCGATGCTGCCGCAGCGTTGAGCCGCTTCGGTGGTGTGGCCCGCCGTTTCGACATCCGTGGCGAATCGCACGGTGCCACGCTCGTCGACGACTACGCGCACCTGCCATCAGAAATCGCTGCGGTCGTGGCCGCTGCGAAGGGCAGCGGCGACGGCTGGAAGCGAGTGGTGGCGGTGTTCCAGCCCAATCGTTACAACCGCATCGCAGTGCAATGGCCCGAGTACGCCGATGCGTTCGTCGATGCCGATCTGGTGGTGCTCACCGACATCTACGCCAGTGGCACCACACCCATTCCCGGGGTCACCGGCAAGCTCATCGTCAACGCCGTGCTCGATGCGCACCCACACGCCCGAGTGGTGTGGTTGCCGCGCCGCAGCGACCTCGTCGAGTTCGTGGCTCACGAACTTCGTGACGGTGACGTGTGTATCTCCATGGGCTGCGGCGACATCGCCTCGTTCCCCGCAGAGGTGCTCGACCGGCGCAACGAACGTGCGGTGCGCCGAGCGTGAACCCAGCGGTGTCGCCAACCATGTCGTCGCCTCAGGCCATCGCTGTCGCACGCGAAGTGCTCGGGTCGTTGGCCGAGGCTGATGTGCCGCTGGGGCCACTCACGACCTACCGGGTGGGCGGTGCGGCTGCCATCTTCGTGCGGCCCACCACGCTCGAGCACCTCGTGACGCTCAGCGAGGCGGTGCGTCGGTCGGGCCTCACCGTGTTGGTGGTGGGGCGTGGCTCGAACCTCCTCGTGGCCGACACCGGGTTCGCCGGTATCGCCGTATCGCTGGGGGGTTTGTGCACCGATATCGACATCGCCGACCACTCTGTGGTGGCCGGTGGGGCAGTGGCGCTACCGGTGTTGGCGCGGCGAACGGTGGCAGTGGGGCTCAGCGGTTTCGAGTGGGCGGTGGGCGTACCCGGCACCGTGGGTGGCGGTGTGCGCATGAACGCCGGCGGTCATGGGTCCGACATGGCTTCGTCGTTGGTGGACGTCGAGGTGTTCGACCTGCTCCGCGGCGAAGGCACCACACTCGCCGCCGCACAATTGGGTCTGCGCTTTCGTGGTTCCGACCTCGCCGACCATCAGGTGGTGCTCTCTGCGCGTCTGGCGTTGACTCCGGGCGACCGCGCTGCAGGTGAAGCCGAACTCGACGAAGTGGTGCGCTGGCGACGCGAGCACCAACCGGGTGGGCAGAACGCCGGGTCGGTGTTCGTGAACCCCGTACCGGGCGAAGTGGCTGCCGGCGCGCTCATCGACCAACTCGGCTTGCGCGGACTTCGTATCGGCACAGCGCATGTGAGCGAGAAGCACGCGAACTTCATCCAGGCCGACGATGGCGGCTCGGCCGACGATGTGCGCGCCGTCATCGAAACCGTTCGTGCGCGTGTGGCAGCCGACACCGGGTTCGTGTTGCGCAGTGAAGTTCGTCTGGTGGGCTTTGCCGATCAGCCGCACACGGTCGATGCCGCCCACCAGCCTGCCGGGGTGTCGTGGTGAGCGAACCCACATCACCCGACGAGCACGTGCCCGACGCCGTACTCGACGAACTGGCCCAGGCATTCAGTTCGGCCGATACGCCCGTGAGTCCGCCGCGTCCGTCGGCACCCGCGCCGGCACCCGCGCCGGCACCAACGTCAGCTTCAGCGCCGGCGCCAGCGCGGGCCACCATCGTCATCTCGGCCCCCGAACTGCCCGACACGATGTACCTCGACGAGGCCATCGCGCCCGCCGAGCGCCTCGATCCTCGCGAGGTGGCGGCGGCCGAGCGGCTCGGCCTCGCCGATGGTGCCGGCGATGGCTTTCCTGAGGCGCCAGCCATCGTCATCGGCAATGAACTCGATTCGAGCGGCGCGTTCGACGCTGTGGCGCTACCGAAGCGGTCGATGGATCCGCGGGTGCGCGAACGACGGGCCGCAGTGCGCAAGGAACGCAGCCGTCGCCGCCTCATCTGGGTGGGTGCCATCGCCGGTGTCATCGTGGTGGTGGTGGGTGCGCTGGCGTTGTTGTCGTCGTCGCTGTTCTCGGTGAAGAAGATCGAAGTGCAGGGCGCCACCTACAGCGCCGCCCGCTATGGAGCGCAACTCGACGGTGTGCTCCAGTCGATGCGCGGCCAGGCAGTGCTCACCCTCGACACCCGGGCAGCCGAACGCGACCTCGAGAAGATCCCGTGGATCGAACGGGCCTATGTGACCACACACTTCCCGAACTCGGTGTTCGTCGATGTTCGCGAGCGTCGCCCGTTGGCCACCTTCGCAGGTTCCGACGGTCGATACCGGGTCATCGATCGCGAAGGCCGAGTGCTCGATGTCATCGAGTCGCGGCCGGTCGACTACATGCTGCTCACCGGCCCCGGCCCCGACACCGACCCTGGCGAATTCGCCGGGGAACCGTTCGCCATCGCCGCGCAACTGGTGGCGGCGTTGCCCGCTGAGATCCGCACCGTCACCGAATCGGCATCGGTCGATGCCAGCACCGGCGACCTCGGCCTACACCTCACGCCCAACGTAGATGTGCACCTCGGCGGTATCGATCGCATCGATGCCAAGTTGGCACGTCTGCTGCAACGAGTGCGTGAAGGCCTCGACGGCGTCACCCGAATCGACGTGTCGAGCGATGGAATCTCGGTGACCGGAGGGTGATTCTCATTCTTGTCGACCCTCGAGATGCGAAGTTCCGCCATTCGGGCGGTTCAACATGCGAGACTGGTGTTCTGACATGCATCGACACCTCGGCCGCGTCATTCACTACGATCGGACAGTCATGCGTTTCGCAACGTCTCTACTCAACTCGATGAACCGGAGGACCTGCTGATGGCCGGCGCCCCACAAAACTATCTCGCTGTGATCAAGGTCATTGGCGTGGGCGGAGGCGGCGTCAATGCCGTCAACCGGATGATCGATGCCGGGTTGAAGGGCGTCGAGTTCATTGCGGTCAACACCGACGCTCAGGCGTTGCTCATGAGCGATGCCGATGTGAAACTCGACATCGGGCGCGACCTCACGCGTGGCCTTGGCGCCGGTAGCGACCCCGAAGTGGGCCGTGCCGCCGCCGAAGCACATCGCGACGAGATCGAAGAGATGATCAAGGGCGCCGACATGGTGTTCATCACGGCCGGTGAAGGTGGTGGTACCGGCACTGGCGCAGCCCCGGTACTCGCCGAAACCGCACGCAGCATGGGTGCACTCACCATCGGTGTGGTCACCCGCCCGTTCAGCTTCGAAGGTCGTCGTCGTGCCGTGCAGGCCGATGCCGGTGTGCAGAAACTGAAGGAGAAGGTCGACACCCTCATCGTCATCCCGAACGACCGCTTGCTCACCGTGGCCAACGAAAAGACCAGTGTGCTCAACGCGTTCAAGATGGCCGATGAAGTGCTCCTTCAGGGCGTGTCGGGTATCACCAACCTCATCACCACCCCTGGTCTCATCAACACCGACTTCGCCGACGTGAAGGCCATCTTGTCGAATGCCGGCTCGGCCCTCATGGGCATCGGTCAGGCGAGCGGCGAGAACCGTGCCGTGGTGGCCGCCAAGGCCGCCATCTCGAGCCCGTTGCTCGAAGCCGCCATCGACGGGGCCCGCGGCATCCTGCTCAACATCACCGGTCCGTCGAGCATGGGCCTGTTCGAGATGAACGCCGCCGCGGAGATCATCCATGGTGTTGCTCACGCCGACGCGCTCATTATCTTCGGTACCGTCATCGACGACGAGATGGGCGATGAAGTGAAGGTCACCGTCGTCGCCGCCGGTTTCGACCGCTGGGATTCGGGTGCCACCGGCAGCAAGGCTGCGGCCAGTAAGCCGGTCGAGGTCAAGCCCACCTCGCCGCTGAAAGATCTTTTCGCCGACGACGCGGTGAGCCCGCTCGACGACGACGACGATCTCGACGTGCCCTCGTTCTTGAAGTGATTGCAGGGTCCGTACCGGACCACGTCATCACGCGGGCTGGTGCCCAGGTGCACATACGCTGGAGTCAGCGTCATCATGGCGACTTCCACATCGAGCAGCCCCGCGACTCGCTCGATGTGCGTCGGCGTGAATTCGTCGATCTGCCGTGGAGCCAACCCGACGAGGTGCACGGTACGACCATCGGGGTGGTGGCTCGGCCGGGTGACTGCGATGGTGCTGTGTTCGACGGATTGGTCACCGACCTCGACGATGTGGTGCTGGGCATTTGGGTGGGTGACTGTGCTCCGGTGGCATTGGTGAGCGAGCGTGGGCGCATCGGAGCAGTGCATGCCGGGTGGCGTGGCCTCGAAGCGGGTGTGCTGCTCGCGGGCGTGGCGGCAATGCGGACCTCCGTCGATGAACCGGTGGAGGCGGTATTGGGTCCGTGTATCCATCCGTGCTGCTACGAGTTCTCTCCCGACGACCTGAACCGTTTGGCCGCGCGGTTCTCTCCGGCGGTGGTGGGGCGCACGCGCGAAGGCGCACCAGCGCTCGACATGCCTGCTGCGGTGCGGGCTGCGCTGGCTGAGGCGGGCGTGGGGCTGCGCGACGCGTCGGTGTGCACCGGATGCAACGGCGATACATATTTCTCGCACCGTACGCGCGGCGAGCGTGGACGCCAGATGATGGCGGTGTGGCGCACTACCCGCACCAGCAGCACCAGCAGCACCAGCGCCTGCAGCGGCGCCGTGGGGGAGCCATGAGCCGATGAGTGTCACCGTGGCTGACGTGAGCGAACGATTGGCGGTGGTACGGGCGCGCATTGCCGCTGCTGGAGGCGACGAGCGCGTGAGCGTGTTGGCAGTCACCAAGACCTTCGGGCTCGATGCCGTCGAGGCTGCCATCGCCGCAGGTTGCCCAGCAGTGGGCGAGAACTACGCCCAGGAGGTAGCGACGAAATTCGCCGATCTCCAACCGCTCCCTCCGGTGTATTTCATCGGTCAGTTGCAGACCAACAAAGTGCGCCTCCTCGTGCCGTATGTGGCGGTGTACGCCTCGGTCGACCGTGCCTCATTGGTCGATGAGATCGCCAAACGTGCGCCGGGTGCCCATGTGCTGGTTCAGGTCGATACGGCGAGCGAAACCGGTAAGGGTGGATGCCCGGTGGCAGAGGTGCCGGCGCTGGTGGAACGGTGCCGAGCGGCAGGGCTCATCGTTGACGGATTGATGACCGTTGGCCCTACCGACGGCGGCCCCGAGCAGGCCCGACCAGGGTTTCGAATGGTTCGCAGCCTGGTCGACCGACTCGGTCTCTCGGTCTGCTCGATGGGTATGAGCGACGATCTCGAGGTGGCGGTGGCCGAAGGAGCCACACAGGTTCGCATTGGCAGCGCGCTCTTCGGCACTCGTCCACCCCGAGACTGAATCAATCGGCTAGCCTCCCTGCGCAAAGGAGCGAGGATGTCGATCTGGAAGAAGGCAATGGATTATCTGGGTCTCGGTCCAGACGATGCCTACGATGACTATGACCTGCCCCCAGAGCCGGAGGCTCGTCCGTCGCGGCCCAGGGTGCCTCGTGAGCCCGAGCCCACGGGTCGTTCACCGCGGCCTGTGCCTGAGTATGAGCCCGAGGTGGCAGTACGCACGGTGCCGGCTCGCCCCACGTTCCCCAGTGGGCAGAGCGAACCGATGCAGCGCCGGCCGATGCCCGCCGCCGACGACTCCAGCGTGCAGCCACGGCCCATCAACGCGCCCCGTGGCACCACGGCGCGCGCCGGCGCTCAGCCACCTGCCGAACCGCACACCGTGAGGCCGCGCCGGTTCGACTCCGCACAAGAGATCGCCGACAAGTTCAAAGAGGGCCAACCGGTCATCGTGAACCTGGAAGCCACCGACCGAGATGTGTCGCGTCGCCTCATCGACTTCGCCAGTGGGCTCTGCTACGCCCTCAACGGTTCGATGGAGAAGGTCGCCTCGGGCGTGTACCTGCTGAAGCCGGCGGCGCCCCGCGCCACCATCGGCTACGACCAAGCCGACTGAGCACCGCCCGAGGCCGTTTGGCCTAACATGAGCCGATGGAAATGACTCCGCAGACCGTTGCTTCGGCCACCTTCAAGATCGTGCGTAAGGGGTTCGACCCCAACGAGGTACACGAGTTTCTGAGCCAGGTGTCAACGACGCTCGAATCGTCGCAGCAGCAGAGCGCGGCCATGGAGGCCCGTGCCCGCGCTGCGATGGCGAAGTTGCAAGAAGCGCAGCAGGCCGTTCAGCCGGCGCAGCCCACGGCATCGAACGCGCACGACACCGAAACCATCAGCCGTACCCTGCTGCTGGCCCAACGCACGGCCGACCTCACCATCACCGATGCCAAGCAGCAGGCATCGTCGATCGTCGATGCGGCCACGGCTGAAGCCAGCACCATTCGCTCGGGCGCCGAGGGTGAAGCCGCCACCGCGCTCGAAGCAGCGCGCGCGTCGGCCGCCCAGTTGGTCGAGGCCGCCCGTATCGAGGCCCGCCGCACGCGCGACGAAGAACATCTGAAGGCCGAAGGTGAGGTGCAGTCGCTGCTCGCTCGCCGCGATTTCCTGCTGGCCGATGTCGAGCAACTCGAACACCATCTCGTTGCCCAGCGCGACCGTTTGCGCGAGGCGTCGACGGCGCTCATCAACCTGGCCG
>JBAXQV010000060.1:0-15803 GCA_037131575.1 Actinomycetota bacterium | reverse complement strand
CGGCCGGTCGCGCCACGCGGCGCCGCGTGCGCCAGCCGTGGCGAACTCGTTCGAGCGCGCTGCGAACGCCTTCGCCCAGGCATCGGGGGCACCCTGTTGTGCTGCACAGATCGCGGCCACCAAGGCGGCCGCCTCATCGTTGGCCGCCGCAGAGTCGACGTTCGCGGCACGAGCGACGCTCTGTAGGCGATCGAGTGCGCCAGCCAGTTCGCTGTGGCTCATGCCGACTCTCGTCGAGACGGACCCAGGTCGAGCGACCCCGGGGCAAACTTGTCGTGGAGGAATCGTTCGTGCGCAACAAGGGCATCGGCGTCGGAGCGACAGACCGCGTCGAATACGTCGTCCATCTTCGCCGAGAGCAGCCCGAGTTGGTTCTCGAGGACGTCGAGCGCTGTGCGATCGCCTTGGATCGGCTGCGTATCGGCGTAGCTACGAGGCAATTTCATGTAGGCCTCGAGTGCCGATGGCAAGTAGTCGGTGGCGGTTTTCACCACATCGTTGACCTGCGGTGCCCCTGCAGGTAAGTCGCTGGCACGAGGAATGGTGTCGCGAATGGTGGAGGCGATGTGCTGCACCGTGGCCGCAACCTGAGGCGGTACCTTGCCGGCAATACGACGCTCGAGATCGTCGAGTGGACCGAGCACATCGCTCGTATCGAGTCCGCCGAGCGTCACCTCACCGGGGGTACGCCGACCCGATAGTGCCAACGCCCCGGCGCAGTACAACGGAACCGTCACCGCTAGGCCGATCGGTGCGCTGACGACACCGGTGAGTGCCAACACGGGCCCGATCAGCGCTGCCCCAACCCCGACGAGGTGCTTGGTCGAGGTGAACCATCGGCCAACCCCGGGGCGGTCACTGGTAGCCACGGATCTCCTTGAACACGGCATCGAGCGGCGCGGTTCGAGCGTCGAACACCTTGCCACCCGTTGCGGCGGAGATGTCGCTCAACTCCTGTGGGTTGGCGTCGCCGAACAACACGGTGAAGACCCGGATGTCGCGTTCGCTGTCGGGCCGTTGCTGGAGCCGGTCGAGCAGTTCACCGGACGGTATGCCCGAGTTGTTCTCGCCATCGGTCATCAACACCACACTCACGTACGCGGTCGGATCTGCCGCGGCGGCTTCCTTGGCGAGTGCATACGCCGAATCGAGCGCCGAGAAGATCGCCGTACCACCACCCGCTTGCAGCGAGTCGGAATAGGCGCGCACCGCTTGCATCGTTGGCGAGTTGGCGTCGGTCGAGTCGATCGTGAACATCTGCGGAGTGCCCACGACATTGGAAAAGTCGATCATCGTGACCTGTTCGCGCGACGCGAACTGGGTGAATTGGCCGGTGAGTGTGGTGTCGATGCCGGTCAGGCCACTCAACGCAGTCTTCAACGAATCGAGCCTCGCCCCCTCCATGGAACCAGAGGTATCGAGTACGTAGATGGTTCGCGCCGGTCGGCGCAGTTCATTCGAGTACGCAGCGAGCAGGTCGCGGGCTACGTCGATACTTCCTGGGAACGATGCCTCGACCAGTAGACCGCTGTTGAGGCGACCATCGGCCGGAACGCCGGCTACGGCAGCCCGCCGCGCGGTGACCTTCTGGATCTCCGCCTGCACTTCTGGGCGGGTGAGATACGCCGTCACCTTGTCGTAGGCAGCACGCTTGTCGGCATTCACCAGCATCATCGGGTAGTCGGCGGTGACCACCCCGTCGGTGGGATACACCAACACCAGCGGTTCGGTGAGCTTTGGATTGGCGTTGAGGTTCACCAACACGCTCTCGTAGTTCACGATGCCGTCGAGCCGATCTTGTTCAGCGAGGAAACTGTCGACGAGAAAGCCGCTCGACCCTGCCGACAGCTTCTGCCCGAGCAAGAAACCCTTCAGCCCATCTCGATTGATGGTGTCGTTGGCGAGTGCCTGGCCACCGGCAAGCGCATCGGCGACACTGACCAGCGCGCTGAAACCCGAATTGCTGGCCGTTGGGTTGGTCATTGCGAAGCGGAACGTTCCCGCCTTCGCGGCATCGGCGATCTGCTGCCAGGTGACGTTGCCCTTGTCCCACCCGAGCGATTTCGCCACCGACGTACGCACACCGAGCACCACCGGGCTGCGCGCGATCTTCACCCGTGACAGCACCTTGGCGCCGGCGCCGGCGAGTGCGACGTACTTATCGCTGGCGAACCAGGCCCCATCGATACCGGCCGCACCCGACGCAACCCTGTCGGCACCCTCGAGACTTCCCAGGTAGGTGGGGTCGATGCGCACGCCGGTTGCCTTCTCGGCAGCGTCGAGAATGGGCTGCATATCTTTCAATTCGCTGCCTTCGAGGAGATGCAGCGTTGCGTTCTCGGAGGGCGAACCGTCTCCTGCACAGGCGAGTGCCGGCGCACTGAGCGCCGCGACGAGCAGCACTGCCGCCACGATGCGACGCTTGCTCATCAACCCTTACCCAAGTCAAGATCGCCAGCCACCGCGTTGGTATCGGCTCGGCGAACACGATCGACGTATTTCTGCGCTCGGCCGATTTGCCCTTCGAGCGAGGTGATGGTGGTTTGCATCGAGCCGAGCGCCTGCAACTTGAACGTGTCGATCTGGTCCATCGTGGAGAAGATGTTGTCGAAGGCCGACTGCAACTTGTCGAGGCCGATCGTCGACGAGGCGGCTTGCTGTTGGATCGTCACCGATTGACTCGCCAGCAGTTGCGACGTCGATTCGATGAGGTCGGAGGTGGTGGAGTTCAGCGCGGTGATCTGGTTGAGCACCAAACGCTGATTGGCGAGTGCCTGGGCAACGATCACTGCGGTGCGCAGCGCCGACACGGTGGTGGTGGTGGCCCGATCGACACCCTTGATGAGCTCGATGTTGTTCTTCCTGATGAGGTCGATGGCCAGATAGCCCTGAATCGACACTGCCAGTTGAGTGAGCAGGTCTTGATGCTTCTGGCGCACGTAGAACAACACGTCCTCACGCATCGCCTTGGCCTTATCGGGGTCGGTGGCCTCGATGGCGACGATGGAAGCCTCGAGCGAACTGTCGAGGTGATCGGCGATGTAGATGTATTGCGCCAACCGTTGCATGGTCTCCCACAAGTGGGCTTTTTCTTGTTCGAGCGCGGCGTTGTCTTTCCGCAATTCATCTTGGCCGTCTTGGAGGGTGCGGATGATGCTGTCGAGGTGGGTCTGCGCACTTTCGTACTTGCGGAAGTAGTCCTGCACCTTGTCGCCGAAGGGAATGAGCCCGAGCAACTTCTTCACGCCGGACGCTTGTTTGGGGTCGAGGTCTTCCATGGTGCGGCGAAGTTCGAGCAAACCGTTCGACACCTTCGACCCTTCGCTGAAATCGCCCTTCGACATGGCCCGCACCGGCGATTGAAGGAGACGATTCGAGGAGGCCGCACTGGCGCGGATGTCGTCGTCACCCATGGTGCGGATGTCGTCGGCTTTCGCTTCGAACGCTGGCGACTTGGCGTCGAGCGACATGATCTGCGCCACATAGTCGGCGACCTTGGCGTCGAGCCCAGGAATGGCGGCCGCGTCGATGGGCACCATGCCACCGGCTTTCTCGGTGGCGACCTCGACCACGGGCGCCGGCGGAGTGAGCACCAGCGTCGATTGAGCTTGCGGGGGTGTGAGCGAGGCGGGGTCGGTACTCATGGTGATGATGTCTCCGGGGTCGACGTGGGTGATTCGTTGTTCGATTGCTTCATGGCCGCCGTCGTCGCCTGAATGAGGGCTTCGAGGTTGTCGTAGTTGGGCGGTTCGATGACATCGAGCAGTTGGGGTGCGACCTTCACACCTGCCGCAGTGACGAACGCATCGAAGGCCGCCGGTTGTGACGTGCGAAAGCCGTATTTCACGGCGAGGCGTTGCAAATCGGCATTCGTGGTGAGCAGTGCCCCGATGGCGTCGCCGTTGGTGGTGAGTGGCACGAGGGTGTGCTTCGACACCACGGTCGGCTCGGGGTACATGAGCACCATCGACGGAGTGACGCTGCCATCTTTCTTGGCCGCACGGGCCACGAACTGGGCTTCGTAGATCATCACCATCGGGGTCTTGCCCATGCCGATGGAGAGGTAGTCGTCGAACGGGGCCTCCGACGACTGTTCGGTGTAGCCCTGTCGCGCGAACAGTGCTGCCACATCGGGCGCCACCTGAGCCACATCACTGGCCGTTGCAATGACCGACGAGCCGTTCAACACGTAGCTGGCGATCGAGGCATACATGGCAGCCGAGTTCGACGTATTGATGTCGGTAGAGGTGATGAGCAGTTGCTTGTTGACCGGATACGTGGTGTTACCAGGCAGCGATTTCCACCGCGTGTCGGCCTTCACCAGCGCAAGGTACTTGCCCATGTCGAAACTCCACCAGCCACCCCGATCGGTGGCTACACCCGCCTTCTGCAACAGGCCAGCGATATCGCTGAAGGTGGCGATGGCCATGGGTGTGGAGAACGGAACGTACACCTGCTTGGCCTTGCGATCACGCTTGATCTTGTCGGCTTGTGGTGTCCCGGCCGGAAAGGCGAAGTCGTATTTCGACAGATCGACCTGCGAGGCGATCTGCCGGCTGCCGGCGGTGTCGACGTGCACGTCGTAGCCGGCCTTGTGGAAGATGGCCTGCACCTCCGGGTCGTCGAAGAATGGCTTCTTCTCGCTGCCGATGACCCCGGTGACGCTGAGGAGCGACTTGGTGGAAGAACCCCGCGTCGCAACGATGGTGATGATGACGCCGATGACGAGAACGGCCGACAACACAATCGACACAATGCGCCGCATACTCGGCCGAGCGTATCAGCGAGAAGAAAGGTATTGACCCGCCGGTGCCAGTGCCTGAGTTTCCGAGCGACGTACACGGGCCAGTACGGCCACGACAGCGAGTTGCAGCGCGTAGGCCAGGCCCAGCACGATCCACGCCACCACACCGTCGAGCCACCAGTGGTTGGCAGTGGCCACCACGGCCAGCAGGGTGAGCACCGGGTGGAGCAGGACGAACCACCGCCACCTGCTGGTGCTGATGGTGACCACGGCGATACCCACCAGTACGGCCCAACCCATGTGATGCGATGGCATGGCCGCCACCTGGTTCGAGATGCCGCTTCCACCGGTGCCGTACACCGACAGGCCGTCGCGAAGCCCCACATCGACGAAACCGAGGTCGGTGAGAAAGCGCGGCGGTGCCACCGGCACCATCTGGATGAGCAAGCACCCACCGATCATGAGGGCCAGGCTGGTGCGCACCCGCGGGTAGCGATCGCGGTGACGGAAGAACAGCCACACCAGCAGAATGCCCACCCCTGGCACATGGGCCACGGCGTAGTAGATGTCGAGCGCCTTGGTGAGCAACGGATGCGGCAGGAACGCCTGCTGAATACTGAGTTCGCTGGGGAAGTGCCACCGCCGTTCGAAGTTCCACACCCAATGTGCATGCTCGATGGCCCCTTCGGTCTTGTGCACCGCCAGGTCGTGTGCGTACTGCCAGAGCGCGTAGAGACCGAGCACGAGGGCGGTCTCACGTGCCACTGCCACCACCGTCACGACGGCCCGCTGCGGGTTGCGTACCCGCGAACCCACCACGGCCACCACCACCAGCACCATGGCCATCTGCATCGCCACCTGCCACGACAACCACATGTGCTGTTCACCCCCTCGGTTCGGAACTCTCCATGATGGCAGGCCACCTGCACAGGCGTCTCGCCACACCGACTACCGTTGCTCTATGACCATTGTTTCGCCGCGTCGTCAGCTCACCGTCACGCCCTTGGCGGCCGCGCTCGGCGCCGTTGTCGAGGGGCTGCGCATCGCCGAACTCGACGACGCACAATTGGCCGAGGTGGCCGATGAACTTGTGCAGCACTGGGCCAAGCACCTCGTGCTGTTCTTCCCCGGCGTGCATCTCACCCCGGCCGAACAGGTACGCCTCGCCCGTTGTTTCGGCCCGAACATCGCCGCCACCACCGAAATCGGCAGCGACTACCGCAACGCACCGTCGTTGGCCGATGAGGGGTTCCCCGAGTTGCTGTTGCTCGACTCGGCGTTCGGGCACCAGGCGAAATCAACGGCGGTGTGGCACACCGATGTCACCTTCGCTCCGAAGCCGCCCATCGGCTCGCTGTTCGCCATGGAAATCGCTGCCACCACGGGCGGCGACACGATGTGGTCGAACCAGATCAAGGCACACCGTGCGCTCAGTGCTCCGATGCAGCGATTCATCGCCGAGAACGAGGCCGTACATGGGCGTCCGCCGCTCACCGGCACGTCCACACATCCGATGGTGCTCGATCATCACATCACCGGCGAACGCGCGCTGTTCGTGAACCGTGGGTGGACCAAAGAGATCGTGGGCATGAAACCACACGAGAGCATGCATGTGCTCGAGGCCATCAACACCACCGCCGAGCGACCCGAGATGCAGGTTCGTTGGAAGTGGAGCGACGGCGACGCCGCGTTGTGGGACAACCGCTACACCATGCACTACGCCATCAACGACTACGCGGGCGAGCGGCGGCGCGCACGGCGCGCCACCATCTACGCCGACTGACCCGTCGTCTCAGTGTCCATCCTCGCCTGCCCTCACTGCCGTCTCGCGCTCGAACTCACCACCACCGGTGCGTCGTGCGGCGGCGGGCATCATTTCGATCGCGCCCGCGAGGGGTACCTCAACCTGTTGGTGGGCGGTCGGCTGACATCGGGGTCATCGCCGGGCGACACCCCCGACTCGCTGGCCGCACGGCGGCGCTTCCTGTCGCAAGGGTTCTATGAACCCATCGCCACCGCGCTCGCCGAGACCGTTGGCTCACCGGCGGGCGCCCTCCTCGACGTCGGCTGCGGTGAGGGCTACTACCTCGCGCACCTGAGGGCGGGTGAACGGTACGGCCTCGACATCGCCAAGGCCGGGGTGCGCATGGCGGCTCGGCTGCTGCCCGACTGCCAGTTCGTGGTGGGCTCGGCGTACCGCCTGCCGGTGCTCGACGCGTCGGTGGAGGTGGTGGTGAGCGTGTTCGCCCCGCATCCCTTCGACGAGTTCGCCCGCGTACTGCAGCCCGGCGGCCGATGGGTCACCGTCACCCCGGGCACCGACCATCTGCTCGAATTGCGCCCCGCCGACAACCCTGCTTCCAGCGAACGTGGTGAACGCCGCCAGCAGCGCTTCGAGCGGCGCGCCGACCCACCCGCCGAAGCCGATTCGGCGCAGCGAGTGTGCTTCACATTGGACCTCACCGCCGACGCAGCGGCCGACCTGTGGGCAATGACACCCCTGCGTTGGCAGACGCCCAACGATGACGTCGCCGAGGCCCGCTCGGTGACCGTCGACGTGTGGGTCGCCACCGCTCCGCACGCGTTCGCGGCCCGCTAGCGTCGATGTGCATGGAGCCGGTGCCGTTCAACGACCCCAGCCGCGCGGTGCTGGCCCAGCACCACGAGCTGACGGCTGCATTCGATGCGGTATTGCGCAGCGGCCGCTACATCCTCGGCCCCGAGGTGGAAGCGTTCGAGCACGAGTTCGCCGCCTGGGTGGGCGGACGCCAGGTGGTGGGCGTGGGCAACGGCAGCGACGCCCTCGAGATCGCGCTGCGCGCTGCAGGCGTGAGCGCGGGCCACGAGGTTGTCACCGTGGCCAACGCCGGCGGGTACACCTCCACCGCAGCACATGCCATCGGGGCTGTGCCGGTGTACGCCGACGTGCTCGATCACAACCTGCTCATCGACCCTGCCGCAGTGGCAGCCGCTGTCACCCGCCACACGCGGGCGGTGGTGGTGACCCACCTCTACGGGCAGGTGGCCGATGTGGCCGCGGTGCGCCGCGCGGTGAGCGACCACATCGCCGTCATCGAAGACTGCGCCCAGGCACACGGCGCGTCGAGCATGGGTGTGCCGGTGGGCACCGTGGGCGACCTTGCCACGTTCAGCTTCTACCCCACCAAGAACCTCGGCGGTATCGGCGATGGCGGTGCGGTGGTGGCGAGCGAGCACCACGCCGCGCATGTACGTCGCCTGCGAACCTACGGGTGGGGCGCGAAGTACCGCATCGACGACGTCGGAGGCCGCAACACGCGCCTCGACGAAGTGCAGGCCGCGCTGCTCCGTGTGCGCCTGCGCACACTGCTGCAGGGCAACCTGCGTCGGCACCACATCGCAGCCACCTATCGCGCCGCCGCGCCACATCTGCAGTGGGTGGGCGACCTCGACGACAACGTGCACCATCTGTGTGTGCTGCGAGTGGCCCAGCGCGACGCGGTGCGCCTCCAGCTTGCCGAACATGGGGTTGGCACCGATGTGCACTACCCCATCGCCGACCATCACCAGCCGGCGTGGG
Source organism: Actinomycetota bacterium (assembly GCA_037131575.1). Lineage (GTDB taxonomy): Bacteria > Actinomycetota > Acidimicrobiia > Acidimicrobiales > Ilumatobacteraceae > VFMC01. Next base: position 7,500 of record JBAXQV010000060.1, on the reverse strand, counting down.
CAACCGAGAACCCGCCGTCGCTGCCCGTCACCGAGCGAGCGACCGGCGAGATCCTGTCGGTGCCGTGCTTCCCCGAACTCACCGACGACGAGGTGGCTCGGGTGGCGGCCGCGTTGGCCGCCCTGACTACTACATCCCACCCGCAATCGTGATGGTCTGCCCGGTCACCCAGCTGCTGGCATCGCTGGCGAGGTAGAGCGCGGCGTTGCCGAGGTCTTCGGGCGTGCCGAGGCGCTTCAGCGGAATGCGCTGTTCGGCCATCTTCTCGAGCTTGGGCACGTCGGTGTTCAAGGCCACCATCATCACTTCGGTGGGCACGTAGCCGGGGGCCAGGCCGTTCACCCGGATGTTGGGCGCGAACTCGAGCGACAGCGTCATGGTGAGCGAGTTCACACCGGCCTTCGCCGCGCCGTAATGGCCGCTGCCGGGCACACCACGCGACCCTGCGGGCGAGGTGATGTTGATGATGCTGCCACCGGCAGACATGCGCTCGGAAGCGATGACCGATGCCATCCACACGGCCGTGAGGTTGAGCTTGATGCACGCGTCCCAGTCGGCTTCGCTGATCTGGTTGAGGGGCGTACGCACCGTGGAACCACCGGCGTTGTTCACCCACACGTGCAGGCCACCGAACTGCTCGACCGCGGCATCGGCAAGGTGGGTGAGTGCAGCGCGATCGGTGACGTCGGTGGGCACGGCGATGGCGGTGCCGCCGGCGGCGTTGATCTCGTCGACCACCCGGTTGATGCGATCCACATGGCGCGCTGCCACCACGACCGAAGCGCCTGCCGCGGCGAACACTTTGGCGATACCTTCGCCGATGCCCTGGCCGCCGCCGGTTACCACCGCAACGCGGCCGGTGAGATCGAAACTGCTCATAGTTGCTCCTTGGTCAGCGGCTGGTGGCCGCAGCGATGTGGGTGCCGAAGGCGCGCAGGCGATCGAGCCCGCCCGGGCCGGCGAAGAAGAAGGCCGGAATCATGGCCCGACCGACGCCGAGTTCTTGCATCTGCTCGATGCCTGCCGCGGGGTCGGCCATCTGCCGACCGAACATGGCGTTGATCTCGATCGAGGCAGGGTCGCGATCGGCGCGCAACGCAGCGGTGCGCAACCGTTCGATCAACGCACCGAGGCGCTCGGCATCGCCTTCACCGGGGAAGAAACCGTCGGCGATGCGCACGGCGCGATCGATGGCCGCATCGGTGTCGCCACCCACGAGGATGGGAATCGACGCCTGCACCGGCCGCGGGCTGCAGGTGACCGGGCCGAAGTCGACGAAGTCGCCGTGGAACTCGGCATGAGGGCCGGCCCACAGGGCGCGCATGGCCGCGATGTACTCGTCGTTGCGCGCACCACGGCGCTCCCACGGCACGCCGAGCGCTTCGAACTCTTCACGCATCCAGCCAACACCGAGGCCGAGTTCCACACGGCCGCCCGAGAGGCGATCGAGCGTGGCAAGTTCCTTGGCGAGTACCAGTGGGTTGCGCTGCGGCACGATGAGGATGCAGGTGCCCAGGCGCAATGTGGGCGCCGCCGCGGCAGCGAAGGCGAGCCAGATGAGCGGGTCGGGGATGGGCGTATCGGGCTCGGCCGGAATGCGGCCGTCGGCGGTGTAGGGGTAGCGCGACTCGATGTTCGAGGGCAGCACCACATGCTCGCCGCCCCACAACGATTCGAAGCCGATCTCCTCGGCCACCTTGCAGATCTCGAGCGCGACCGAGCCCTCGATGCCAATGCTGCTCGCAAATGCCAGACCGAATTTCATCGCGCCCCCAACCGTCGTCGCCGGAGCCACAGTAACGATCAGACGAAGTGTTCCTGCAACGGAGGGAACCCGTTGAAGCCCACCGAGCTGTAGGTGGTGGTGTAGGCGCCGGCCGACAGCACATCCACCATGTCGCCCTCGGCGAGGGCGAGGGGCAGATCGTAGGCGCTCTTCTCGTAGAGCACATCGGCCGAATCGCAGGTGGGGCCGGCCAGCACCACCGGGCCGCCCACCGCACCATCGTGCGGGGTGCGCAGGCGGTAGCGGATTGCTTCGTCCATCGTTTCGGCCAGGCCGTGGAACTTGCCGCAGTCGAGGTAGATCCAGCGCTCGCTGTCTTCAGGCGAGCGACGCGACACCAGCACCACTTCGCTGCGCAGCACACCGGCGTCGGCCACCAGGTAGCGGCCAGGCTCGACCATCACCTCGTCGAGGCCGTCGGGGAACCAGCGCGCCAAGGCGCCCCGCACGGCAACGCCGTAGGCGCTCGCCGCCGGTGCGGGCTCGCGGTAGGTGCCCGGGAAACCGCCACCGAGGTTGATGAAGCGCGGGTCGGCGCCGCGGTCGCGCGCCTTGGCGAACACTTCGGCCACCACCTGCAACGTGTCGTCCCACGCGCCGAGGTCGCGCTGTTGCGAACCGACGTGGAACGACACGCCCGACACCAGGCCAGCGTCGGCCGCCAGCGTGAGCACACGCACCACATCGGGGGCCTCGGCACCGAATTTGCGCGACAGTGGCCAGTCGGCACCGCCGCAGTCGTGGCGTAGGCGCACGCACACCGACGCACCCGGCGCCTCGGCAGCCACCTTCTCGAGTTCCACATCCACGTCCACCGTGTAGCGGGTGACGCCACATGACGCGGCGTAGGCGATGTCGCGCCGCTTCTTGATGGTGTTGCCGTACGAGATGTCGGCCGGTGCAGCGCCAGCCTCGAGGCAGCGGTCGATCTCGGCCGGGCTGGCCACGTCGAACGCCGAACCGAGACGCACCAATCGTTCGAGCACCGGCCGGGCCGGGTTGGCCTTCACGGCGTAATACACCCGCGCCTGGGGGATGGCGTCGACGAGCTGTACATACCGCTGCTCCACGAGGTCGACGTCGATGACCACGAACGGCGTGGATGCATCGGTGGTGGTGAGGAACTCGCCGATCTTGGCGGAGGGAAGGGGGAACGCATCGGTCACGTGAAGCGAAGGTACAAAGCCACGACACGCATCGCTACTGCCAGGTGCACCAGTCAGCGGGCCTGCCCGGTCAGTCAGTCGGGCTGATCGGGCAGGCAGGCATCAACTCAGCTCGAGGCCTGCCAGCGAGCCGTGATCGCGCCAGTCGGCGAGCACCTTGAAGAACGCGATCGACCCTGCGCCATAGCTCGAGTTGCGAATACTGCGCTCGGCTGGCTTGCCCTCGTTGTTGTAGTAGCCCGGGGTGCAGTTCTCGAGGAAGCGCAGGTTGAACTGAGCCATCTGCACGATGGTGTCGACCCATGCCGCTTCTGCTTCCGGCGTGGTCTCCACCACCGTGGCGCCGCGCTCGCTGGCCTCGGCCAAGATGTAGGCGAGGTGCCGACTCTGCTCGTCGAGCAGGTGCGGGAAGTTGGCGGTGAAACCGGCCTGCGTGGTGCTGAACACGAAGCAGTTCGGAAACCCGTTGCTGTGCATACCGTGCAATGTGGCCGCGCCGTCGGCCCACTTCTCGGTGAGTGTGACGCCATCGCGGCCGTACACCTCGTACCCGGCGCGGCGGGTGTAGTCGGTGCCCACCTCGAACCCGGTGGCGTACACGATGCAATCGAGTTCGTACTCGTTACCAGCCACCACCACACCGCGTTCGGTGATCTCCTGCACACCGAGGCCATTGGTGTCGACGAGGGTGACGTTGGGCCGGTTGTAGGTCTGCAAGTACTCGTCGTGGAAGCACGGCCGCTTGCAGAACTGGCGGTAGTAGGGCTTCAGCGCCTCGGCGGTACGTGGGTCTCCGACCAGTGAGTCGACGCGGGCGCGGATCTGTTCCATCTTCTCGAAGTCCGCCAACTCCATCGTGTTGGCGATGCCTTCGGCGCTGGTGAAGTCGCCGGTGCCACGACGAGCCATCACCAACAGCTTGCCGATGATGTCGGTCCAGCCGTCGTCAACCAGGTCTTCCGGCTCGAGAATGCCCGACACGAGATTGTTGAAGTTCTCCATGCGCCGCTTCTGCCAACCCGGCTCGAGCGAACTCGCCCACGCCGGGTCGGTGTCGCGGTTGTTGCGCACGTCGATCGACGATGGTGTGCGCTGGAACACGTAGAGGTGCTCGGCGCCGGCACCGAGATGCGGGATGCACTGCACCGCCGTGGCACCCGTGCCGATGATGCCTACTCGCTTGCCGGCGAGGCCGGTCAGGCCTCCGTCGGACGTGCCACCCGTGTAGTGGTAATCCCAGCGGCTGGTGTGGAACGAGTGGCCCTGGTAGCGCTCGATACCGGCGATGCCAGGCAGTTTCGGCCGGTGCAGCGGGCCGTTGGCCATCACCACGAAACGGGCGCGCATGGCATCGCCGCGGTTGGTGTGAATGACCCAGCGTTGGTCGCTGGCATCCCACCGCACTTCGGTCACCTCGGTCTGGAAGCAGGCGTCGCGATACAACTCGAAGTGCTCGCCGATGGCCCGGCTGTGCGCCAAGATCTCGGGCGCGCGGGTGTACTTCTCTTTCGGGATGTAGCCGATCTCTTCCAGCAGGGGCAGGTAGATGTAGCTCTCGATATCGCACATCGCGCCGGGGTAGCGGTTCCAGTACCAGGTGCCGCCGAAGTCGCCGCCCTTTTCGATGATGCGCAGGTCGTCGATACCGGCTTCGCGCAGTCGGGCGCCGGCCAACAGGCCACCGAACCCGCCACCGATGATGGCCACCTCGACGGTGTCGAACAGCGGGTCACGTTCGATGGGCTCCACGTACGGGTCGTCGAGGTATTGGGCGAAGCGCCCGGCGATCTCCACGTACTGCTCGTTGCCCTCACCACGCAGACGCTTGTCGCGCTCTTCCCGATACTTCTCGCGCAGCGCATCAGGATCGAAAGCAGGCGTTGCAAGCGGTTCATCGATCGTGGTCATTCCACACCCCCCAGTGCATCGCCCCTAGTTCTACTACGCAGTTGTGCGAATCTGTGCAGCGATGCCTGCCGTCGATCGTGCCGAGTTGGTGAGTGCGCTGTGCGCCGCGGTGGGTCGCGATCACGTACTCGACGACCCCGAGTTGGCCGCCACCTATTTCACCGACTGGACCGGGCGCTTCCACGGGCGCGGCGCTGCGGTGGTGTGCCCCGGCACGGTGGAAGAGGTGGCTTCCGTGGTGGCCGTGTGCCGACGCTACGGCGTGGGCCTGGTGCCCCAGGGTGGCAACACGGGGCTGGTGGGCGGGTCGGTGCCACGCGATGGCGATGTGGTGGTGCACCTCGGCCGCTTCGACATCATCGAACCGGTCGACCGCATGGGCCGCCAGGTCACCGTGGGGGCGGGTGTGCACCTGGCCGACCTACAGCGCGCCGCGGCGCGCCAAGGGTTGCGCTACGCCGTCGATTTCGGGGCACGCGACACCGCCACCGTGGGCGGGTCGATCGCCACCAATGCAGGTGGCATCAACTTCGTGCGCTTCGGCGGCACCCGCCAACAACTGATGGGGGTCGAGGCGGTGCTCGGCACCGGCCAGGTGGTGCGTCGGCTCGGCGGGTTGGGAAAAGACAACACCGGGTTCGACCTCACCGGTTTGCTGTGCGGTAGCGAGGGCACGCTCGGCATCGTCACGCGTGCCCGGTTGCGACTGGTGCCGCTGCATGTACAGCGCGTCACCGCGCTCATCGGGGTGGCCGGTGTGAGCGACGCCGTGCAACTCACCGTGGCGCTGCGCGACCAGCTCGAATCGCTCGAGGCGGCCGAAGTGATGCTGGCCGACGGTGTGGGGTTGGTGTGCACCGCCTTCGATCTCGCCGCGCCTTTGCCCACTGCCTGGCCCGCCTACTTGCTGGTGGAGGCAGCGGCCGACACCGACCCCAGCGACGCGCTCGCGGCCATCCTGCACACCGCCCGCGGCGTGGGCGACATCGCCGTTGCAGCCCCGGGTGACGGTGCCGCGCGGCGTGACGCTTTGTGGCGCTACCGCGAGGGGCACACCTTGGCGCTGCGCACCGCCGGGCCCACCATCAAGCTCGATGTCACCGTGCCGCTACCGGCTCTGGCCGAGTTCATGGCCACCCTTCCCGCCGCGGTGGCCGCCCACACCCCCGGTGTACGCACATGGCTCTTCGGGCATGTGGGCGACGGCAACCTGCACGTGAACCTCACCGGCCATCGCTCCGACGACGCGGCAGAGGTGCACGATCTCGAGCATCTGGTGTTGTCGACGGTGGTGGCGGCCGGCGGGTGCATCAGCGCCGAGCACGGCATCGGCACCATGAAGGCACCGTGGCTAGGGCTCGATCGCAGTGCCGACGAGATCGCCGCCATGCGAGCCATCAAGCACGCGCTCGACCCCGACAACGTGATGAACCCCGGTGTGATCTTCTCCGGTACATCTACCCAGGAGGCCCGATGACCAAGTCGACCGACAACGACGACCTCGCCGAGGTGCGCGCCGCAGTGCGTCAAGTGTGCGCTGATTTCCCCGACGACTATTGGGCGGCGTGCGAGGAAGACCACCGTTTCCCGTGGGATTTCTACCGGGCCATGGCGGCAGGTGGCTGGATCGGCGTGGCCATTCCCGAGGCGTACGGCGGAGGCGGCCAGGGCATCCGCATGGCCGCCGCAGTACTCGAAGAAGTGGCTGCGTCGGGCGCGTGCATGAACGGTGCGTCGGCGCTGCACCTGTCGATCTTCGGCATGCATCCGGTGGTGATGCACGGTAGCGACGAGATGAAGCAGCGCTTCCTGCCGAAGGTGGCCGACGGAAGCCTGCACGTGGCGTTCGGGGTGACCGAACCCGATGCCGGCACCGACACCACGCGCATCAGCACCCGGGCGGTGCGTGACGGCGACACCTACGTGATCAACGGCCGCAAGGTGTGGACCACCAAAGCGCTCGAGGCGGACCGGATCTTGCTGCTCACGCGCACCACGCCACTCGCCGACTGTGCAAAACCCACCGACGGAATGACGCTGTTCCTCGTCGATCGCCACGCAACCGGGGTGCACGCCGCGGCCATCGCGAAGATGGGCCGCAACGCGGTGGCGAGTTGTGAAACCACCTACGACGATGTGGTGGTGCCCGTGGCCGACCGGGTGGGCGACGAGGGTCGTGGCTTTCAGTACCTGCTCGGCGGGCTGAACGCCGAACGCATCCTCATCGCCGCCGAGGCCATCGGTATCGGCCGCGCTGCGCTACGACGCGCCGTGCAGTACGCCAACGAGCGTGTGGTGTTCGACCGACCCATCGGCAAGAACCAGGGCATCGCCTTCCCACTGGCCGAGGCCCATGCCAAGTTGCGCGCCGCGCAGCTGATGGTGCGCGAGGCCGCACAGCGCATCGACGCCGGACTGCCGTGCGGCGAAGAGGCCAACCTGGCCAAGTACCTCGCTGCTGAGGCCGGTTTCTTCGCCGCCGACCGCGCCGTGCAGACCCACGGCGGTTTCGGCTATGCCACCGAGTACCACGTCGAGCGCTACTTCCGCGAGGCCCGCCTGCCGCGCATCGCCCCCATCAGCCAGGAGTTGGTGCTCGCCTACGTGGCCGAGCACGTGCTCGGCCTCCCCCGCTCGCAC
>JBAXQV010000059.1:0-15881 GCA_037131575.1 Actinomycetota bacterium | reverse complement strand
GAACCGTGCACCGGCTCGAACATGCTGGGGCCGGTGCGTGCCGGGTTGAGGTTGGCGCTGCTGGCCAGGCCGATACCGCCGCTCACGGCACCGCCGAGATCGGTGAGGATGTCGCCGAAGAGGTTGTCGGTGACGATGACGTCGTACCGCTGCGGGTCTTGGACGAAGTAGATGCAGGCCGCGTCGACGTGGTTGTAGGCGGTGCCCACGCCGGGGTATTCGGCCGCCACGGCGTTGAACGCCCGCTGCCACAAATCGCCGGCGAAGGTGAGCACGTTGGTCTTGTGGACCAGGGTGACGTGCTTGCGCCCATTGCGCTTCACTGCCAGTTCGAACGCGTATCGGATGGCCCGTTCGGCACCCATGCGCGTGTTCACCGAACCTTGTGTGGCCACCTCGTGGGGTGTGCCCTTGCGCAGCACGCCGCCTTCGCCAACGTACGGGCCCTCGGTGTTTTCACGGATGACCACGAAGTCGTGCGGCTGGCTGTGCCCAGGTGCGGTGCCGATGAACGGACGCTGGTTCACGTACAGGTCGAGTTCGAACCGCATCTTCAAGAGCAGGCCGCGCTCGATCACCCCAGGCGGCACGTCGGGCGTACCCACGGCGCCGAGCAAGATGGCGTCGAAGGCGCGCAGTTCGTCGAGCGTCGAGTCCGACAGGATCTCACCGTCGCGCAGGTAACGCGCCCCGCCCAGGTCGAAGTCGGTGGTGTCGATGGCCACGCCCGCAGCGCGGATCACCTTCACCGCTTCGGCCGTCACCTCCGGGCCGATTCCGTCGCCGCCGATCACTGCAATTCGATGTGCCATAGGCCTCGCAAGATACCGCACACCCCCACCCAACCTGCGAGCCACCCCCACCGGCCCTCACGGGCGAGGGTGGCGGAGGGGGTGGGGTCGGTAGGCTGATGGCCCATGGCGAAGCATCATCTGTCACGTGCGGCCTTCGACCGTTTACAGGCCGAGTTCACCGACCTCACCACGCGCGGCCGCATCGAGGTAGCACAGAAGATCGAAGCGGCGCGGCTGTTGGGCGACCTCAGCGAGAACGGCGACTACCACGCCGCGAAAGACGAGCAGGGCCACATGGAAGGCCGCATTCGTCACCTCGAGTATCTGCTCGACCGCGACAATGTGGAGATCATCGAACCGGGCGCAGCGGGTTCCATCGCCCCGGGCACCGTGGTCACCATCGTGTACGAAGGCGACGACGATGACGACGCCGAGGAATACCTCATTGGCCACCCCGAGGAAAAGGGTGGCGATGTGAAGCTCGATGTGATGACACCGCAATCGCCGCTCGGTGCGGCCCTCCTGGGGAAAGCCGAAGGCGACTGGGTCGAGTACGAAGCACCGCGCGGCACGCTGCGGGTGAAGGTGTTGGCGGTGAAGAGCGCCTGATGACCGAGCGCGATACGGCCAACCAGCCCGAGCCTGCAGCGGCTGAGGTGCTCGCGCCCGATCTGCCGCCCGGTATCGAACTCGAACTTCCCGGTCGGGGCACCACGTTCGTGCGCACGCTCGACGGGCCCCCTGGCGCGCCCACGGTGGTGCTGCTGCATGGCTGGACCGCCACCGCCGATCTCAACTGGTTCACCGCGTACGAGGCCCTCGGCCAGCACTATCGAGTGGTCGCACTCGACCATCGTGGCCACGGGCGCGGCATCAAGTCGCGCAAGTTGTTCCGTCTGGCCGATTGTGCCGACGACGCTGCCGCGGTGTGCGAAGCGCTCGGCATCGACCAGTTCATCCCCGTCGGCTACTCGATGGGTGGCCCCGTGGCGCAACTCGTATGGCACCGCCACCGCGAACGGGTGAGTGGCTTGGTGTTGTGCGCCACGTCGAGTTACTTCTCCACCTCACGCGAAGAGCGCTTGGGTTTCCTCGGCATGTCGGGGCTCGCGGCAGTGGCCCGGCTCACCCCCGCCACAGCACGTCAGTGGCTCACGCATCAGTTCTACCTCGGCCGCAAGACCGACCAATGGGAGCCCTGGGCCATCGAACAGGCCAGCCGCCACGATTGGCGGGCCATCCTCGAAGCCGGCCGAGCCATCGGCTCGTTCTCGTCACGCGAATGGATCGGCGAAGTCGACGTGCCCACGTCGGTGCTCATCACCATGCGCGACCGCGTGGTGCCCGTGCGACGGCAGGTGCGCCTGTTCGAGGCCATTCCGGGTGCCGAGGCATTCCGCATCGACGGCGACCACGATGCCGTGGTGGCCAACGCCGACCGATTCGTGCCCACCTTGCTACGCGCCGTCGCCCGGGTGGTCGAGCGCACCGACGCCAGCGTCGACCCGTTCGCCGTTCCCGTATGAGCCCGCGTCGCTGGCTGGGAGTGGCTGGTATCGCCGGCGCCGTCGCTGCAGTGGTTGCGACCCGACGCAGCCGTAATGTGCGCGTGCGCCGCAACCTCGACATCGCGCGCCTCGGTGCGAAAGTGGGCACCACCTACGCCAGCACTTCAGCACGCAAAGTGTTCGCCACGGCCGAGCGGCGCATCGAACTCGACCAGGAACGCGAGCTGCGCACGGCCGAAGCCATCACCGAACGCCTCGGCAACATGAAGGGCGCGCTGATGAAGCTCGGCCAGATGGCGAGCTACATCGACGAGGGATTACCGGCACCGATGCGCGAAGCACTGGCCCAGTTGCAGTCGAATGCTCCCCCGATGAGCGCCGAGTTGGCTGCCAGCGTGATCGAACGCGAACTCGGCAAACCGCCCGAGCAGCTGTTCGTCGAGTGGGACCCCATCCCGCTCGCGTCGGCGAGTATCGGCCAAGTGCACCGCGCTGTTGTCATCGACCCGCTCACCGGTCTGGAACGCGCCGTCGCCGTGAAGGTGCAATACCCCGGCGTGGCCGATCAGGTGGCAGCCGACCTCAGTAACGCCGACCTGCTCGGGGCCATCCTGAAGCAGGGCTTCGGCGGGCTCGAACCCGATGAGATGGTGACCGAGATCAAGTCGCGCATCACCGAGGAACTCGACTACAGCCTCGAAGCGCGTAACCAGCAGATCTTCGCCGACCACTATCGCGGCCATCCGTTCATCCATGTTCCCGAGGTGCTGCCCTCGTTGAGTACGGGCCGTGTGCTCACCACCGAGTTGGTGAGCGGCCACAGCTGGGCCGAAGCTCTCACGTGGAGCCAGGCCGAACGCGACCTCATCGGCGAGACGCTCTTCCGGTTCGTGTTCCGCAGCCTGTACGGCATGCGTCTGTTCAACGGCGACCCTCACCCTGGCAACTACCTGTTCCACGGCGACGGGCGAGTGACGTTCCTCGACTACGGCCTGGTGAAGCACTTCAGCGATACCGAGATGACCACATTCATCGCCATGGTGAAGTCGGCTGCCTACGACCACGATGCACCCGAGTTCCGGCGCATCCTCGAGCAGGCCGGCATGCTGCGGCCAGGCGCACCAGTGCCCGACGCGGAAATCGGCGAATACTTCAGCCAGTTCTACGAAAGCGTGCGCACCGATGCACCCATCACCTGGTCGGGCGAATATGCCAGCCGTATTGTGCGCCACACCTTCGACCGCACCAGCCCCATTTCGCAGTACGCCACGGTTCCGCAAGCGTTCGTCTTCATCCAGCGCATCAATCTCGGCCTGTACGCGCTGCTCGGTGAGCTGAAGGCCACCGGAAACTACCGCCGTATCGCCGAGGAATTGTGGCCGTTCGTGCAGGGGCCACCCAGCACACCGCTGGCGCACACGGAGCAGACCTGGCTCGCCCGCCACCGGGCCAGCGCCGCCAGCCGATAGCGTCTCCGCCCATGCGCTCCCCCCGCCTCGTCCTGTCAGCCATCGCCATCGGCACCGTTGCCCTCACCGCGTGCGGTAACACGTCGGTGGAAGAGACCGCCTCAACAGCACTCAGCACCACCACCACTGCAGTGGCAAGCACCGACAGCACCGTTGTCGACACCACGGTCGCCGACGCCGGCACCACGGTGGCGGCCTCACCCTCCACCACCAGCCCCGACAAGCCGAAGGTGCAGCTTCCCGAAACCCAACCCACCACCTTGGTCATCACCGACCTGAAGGAGGGCACCGGCGAGGCAGCCAAGGAAGGCGACCTCGTACTGGTGAACTACATCGGCGTGCGCTCGGCCGACGGCACCGAGTTCGACAACAGCTACGACCGCGGCCAGCCCTTCCCCGTCACCCTCGGCGGCGGCCAAGTGATCAAGGGCTGGGATCAGGGCCTCGTGGGCATCAAGGTGGGCGGCCGTCGCCAACTCGACATCCCCGCCGATCTCGCCTACGGCGACAGCCCGCAGGGCGATGTCATCAAGGCGGGCGACGCGCTCACCTTCGTGGTCGACGCTCTCGCGATCATCACACCCTCGGGCGCCCCCACCGTCACCGTCGCGCCGGCAGCCAACATCACCGCCACCGCCACCACCGACCTCGTACCGGGCACCGGCGCCGAGGCCGCCAAGGGCACACGAGTCATCCTTGAACTCATCGCCTACCGCGCCGACACCGGCGAAGAGCTGAACTCCACTTGGACCGCGCAGCAGCCCATCACCTTCGCCATCGGCGACGGGCAGATTCTGAAGAGCATCGACCAAGTCGTCACCGGAATGAAGGTGGGCGGCCGCCGCCAAGCGCAGATCCCCTATGCCGAGGCGTTCGGCGAGGCTGGTAATAGCCAGCTGAAGCTGCCTGCCAAGACCGACCTCACCCTGGTCATCGACCTGGTGGCCACCTACTGATCGGAGCCGGCTCGGGCTACGTTCGTAGCTCGGACCTCGCTCCGGCGCGCCAGCAGATTCAGCGGTAGAAGGGGTTTTCGCCGCTGGCGTGATCGGTGAGGTCGCGCACGCGCTCGATACCGGCCACCTGCTCGACCAGCATGGTCTGCACACCGTCGAGCATGGTCATGCGGCTCATCGAGCAACCGTGGCAACCGCCGCCCATGGTGAGGTACGCGGTGCCTTCGCCGTCGTGCCCGACGAAGGTGACGAAGCCACCGTGTGACGCGAGGGCCGGGTTCACTTCGGCCGTGATGACCATCTCCACTTCGGCGCTCAACTCGTCGTCGCGCACCAACCCCTCGATGACCGGCACCTCGGGCGCAGCGGGCTTGTTGGGGTTGCGGATGACGAGGCCCGCCGATGCGGTGTGGTCGAGCGTGGCGCCGCGCAGCAGTTCGAGATCGCGCGCCGGGATGATGACCTTCAGCGCCTGATCGCCCTCGCGGTGCGTACGCACCTCATCGGTGAATGCCGCCGTGGTGACCACATCGAAGCTGAGGTCGTACCGGAAGGGTTGGCCGGGGTCGCTGATGATTTCGAGCCGCAGGCCGAGGCGGTCGGCATCGGGTTCTTGATCGCGCAGTTGCACCAGTTCGCCGAGCGCTTCAGTGCTGACGGTGATGATGGGATCGGAAGCAACGGCGCCGTCGGCACCGCTCAGGGGGGCGAGAGGGCTCACATCCGCCACGCTATCGGCCGGTACTGACTGCGCGCTCGTTGTGCCCACTTCACGTGGTCTGCGGTCAGCCTCCGCCGTTGCATTCGATGCGCTGCCCGGTCACATACCCCGAACCGGGGCTGCACAGCCACAGCACCACGTTGGCAACGTCGAGCGGTTGACACACCCGACCGAAGGGCGACGACGCGTCGAGGCCGCGCAGGTCTTCCATGGCGCGGTTTCCGGTGAACGCACGAGCGAGCCGCACACCCATATCGGTTTCCACAAGCCCGGGGGCGACCACGTTCACATGGATGCCGTACGGACGCTCCTCCTTCGCGAGGGTGAACGCCAGGGCCTCCATGGCAGCCTTGCCCATGTTGTATGGCGCACCATTGGCACCCATCGACGACGTGGCCACCGATGAGATCATCACTACATCGCCACGACCGATCTCGGCGGCACGGGCACGGATGTGCGGTAACGCAGCGCGCGACACGTGGTGCGGCCCGAAGGCGTGCACCGCCACGACGCGCATCATCTCGTCGGGGTCGGTGTCGACGACGCCGCGGCCTTTCGACGCAACCCCGGCATTGCAGACGAGCGTGTCGAGCCCACCGAAGTCGGCCACCACTTCGGCAACCATCGCGGCGCATTCACCCGGGTCGCTCACCGATGCCTGATAGGCCCGAGCCACACCGCCGGCCGCCTCGATGGCCGCCACCGTCTCAGCGGCGGCCTCTGCGTCGCGGTGATAGTTCACCGCCACCGACGCGCCTTGCGCAGCCAGCACCTCGCTGATGCCACGACCGATACCGCGACCTCCGCCAGTGACGAGCGCAATTCGGCCTGCCATCGGTGCTCCCCCGCTCGCTGCGTTGTCGTTCATCGAGACCCCCGTTTCACACTGCGCTTCTGTACATGCCAACCTAGACGCGTGCACGAAGGCAGCAAGAAGGCAATCATCGCGGCATTCCTGGCCAACCTGGGCATTGCCATCGCCAAGTTCATCGGCTTTCTCATCACTCGCTCGGCCGGGCTTCTCGCCGAATCGGCCCACTCGCTCGCCGACACCGGCAACCAGGGCCTGTTGCTGTTCGGTTCGAAGCGGGCGCTGCGCAAGGCCGACCGCCAGCATCCGTTCGGCTACGGCCCCGAGCGGTACTTCTGGTCGTTCGTCGTTGCGCTCGTGTTGTTCTCGATGGGTGGCCTGTTCGCCATCTACGAAGGCATCAGCAAGTTGGCCCACCCACATGGCATCGACAGCGCCATCGTGGCCTACATCATTCTCGGTTTGTCGATCGTGCTCGAGGGCTACTCGCTGCGCACGGCAGTGCACGAGGCCGCACCGTTGAAGGGTGCCGGGCAGAGTTGGTGGTCGTTCATCAAGGAGGCCAAGTCGCCCGAGCTCCCCGTCGTATTGCTCGAAGACGCGGGCGCGCTGATAGGTCTCGTGTTCGCATTACTCGGGTTGTCGCTCGCAGAAATCACCGGGAATGCGCGGTTCGACGCGGTGGGTTCCATCGCCATCGGCGTGTTGCTGGTGGCCATCGCCATCGTTCTCGCTGTGGAGATGAAGGGGTTGCTCATCGGTGAATCAGCGGCCGACGACGTGCAGCAGGCCATCGAAGCTGCCATCGCCACATCGCCGAACGTGGTGGGTCTCATTCACATCCGCTCGATGCATCTCGGCCCTGAGGAACTGCTCGTGGTCGCCAAGATCGACTACAACCACGATCTCACCGTCAGCGAGCTGGCGCAGGCCGTCGACACCACCGAGGTGGCCATTCGCGCCGCGGCTCCCCTTTCGATGACCATCTACATCGAACCCGACATCCGTCGCCAGCTTCCCTCGTGAGCCAACCCACCAAGGTGCCTGCCGCGCCGCGCCCGCTGGGCCTCATCGCGTTGTGCATCGCCATCGTGTGTTTCAGCCTCGGTTCCACGCTGGTGCGCAAGGCGGCCATTCCCGGCCCCACCATGGCCTTCTGGCGCATGCTCATCACCACGGCGCTGTGGTGGACCATCCTGTGGTTCAGCGAGCATCGCTTCATCAACCGTCACGACCTGCGCCGCGCACTCGTGCCCGGCATCGTGTTCGGGTTGAACATCATGTGCTTCTTCACCGGTGTCACCAAGACCAGCGTGGCCAATGCCGAATTCATCGGTTCGCTCACCCCCATCATCCTGGTGCCCGCCGGGGCGATGCTGTTCAAGGAGAAGATCAACGTGCGCGCCCTGTCGTTCGGGCTGGTGTCGTTGGTGGGCCTCATCATCGTGCTGTTCAACGCGCCCCCGCACGGCGAAGCCACATGGACGGGCAATGTGATCATCTTCATCGCCATGCTGCTGTGGGCGAGCTACCTGCTCACCAGTAGGCGGTTGCGCGGCATGAGCGTGCAGTCGATCATGGCCGCCATCATGCCCATCGCGTCGGTGGCCATTTTCCCCTTCGCGTGGCTCCACGGCGACCTGCCGAAACTGACCGTGCACTCGGTGCCGTACATCATCATCCTGGCGCTCATGACCGGCACCATGGCCCACGGTTTCATCGTGTACGCCCAACGGTCGGTGCCGGTGGGCACCATCAGCATCATGCAGGTTGCGCAGCCTGCACTCGCGGTGTGCTGGGCGTACCTGTTGCTCGATCAATCGATCAAACCCATCCAGTTGCTCGGGATGGCACTCGTGATCGTCGGGTTGGTGGCTGTGGTGACACTCACGCGGCGCAGCGCGAACGCTGCCACCAAGCTTGCCGACGATGTGGGTACGGGCGTGTCGCCCGCCGATTCCTGACGCTAGGGTTGCCTCACAACTGAACGGGGAGCTCGCAGGTTCGGCGGGCTGAGAGGGTGGCCGCTCCGCCACCGACCCGAGAACCTGATCTGGGTAATGCCAGCGGAGGGATGCGGGTGAACGAGATTCACACGGTCGTCGTGATCGTCGGAGGTGGGCCGGTAGTAGTGCCACCGCGCCTCTACGTCGCCCAATCGCTGGTCATCGCCGCCGACAGTGGCGTCGACGCCGCGCTGGCCGCCGGTCTCACACCATCGCTGGTAGTGGGCGACCTCGACAGCATCAGCGAGCAGGGGCTGGCATGGGCGCATGCGAACGACGTGGCCATCGAACAGCACCCACCGGCGAAGGACGACACCGACACCGCACTGGCACTCGCCATCGCGGCGGCAGAGCCCGGACGCCATCTCATACTGCTCGCCCCGGCCGGCACGGTGCGCCTCGATCATCTGCTCGGCACCCTTGCTGCGTTGGGCGATGCGCGACTCGCTGTGTGCGCCAGCGTCACCGCTTGGGTGGGCGACACCGTGGTGCACGTGTTGCACCCGGGCAGCGCCGTGTCGCTGCACCTTGCCGTCGGCACCACCTTCTCGCTGCACGCATTGCACGGCCCGTGCCGAGGCGTGGCGCTCAGTGGTGCGCAGTGGCCGCTCGACGATGCCGAGTTGGCGTCCGCATCCACCCGCGGCATCAGCAATGTGACCACCAGTTCCCCCGTGCATGCATCGGTTCGCACCGGCGTGCTCACTCTCATCATCCCCAAGGACGCCACCTGATGAAGCGCTCACTGATTGCTGCAACGTGCCTGGTCGCAGTTGCAATGTCGGCGTGCGGTAGCAGCGACTCTGCCTCGCGCTCACCCCTCACCCTGGTGGTGTACGACTCATTCCCTATGAAGGACACCTCACTGAACAAGGCACTTGCTTCGTTCAGCACCAGCACGGGCATCGTCGTGAACCTCGTATCGGCCGGCGACGCCGGAACGATGGTGTCGAAAGCCGTGCTCACCTCTGGCAAGCCCGAAGGCGATGTGATGTGGGGCGTCGACAACACCCTGTTGTCGCGGGCGCTCACGGCGAAGGTGTTCGAGCCCTACGCCTCGAAAGAGCTCGGCTCTGTTGCGTCCGAACTCACCGCACTGGTGCCTGCACACGATGCCACCCCTGTCGACTTCGGCGATGTGTGCATCAATTACGACATCGCCTGGTTCATCGCACACTCGCTGACCCCACCGGCATCGCTCGCCGACCTCACCAAGCCCGAGTACCGCAACTTACTGACCGTGGAGAACCCCGCCACCTCGTCGACCGGGCTGGCCTTTCTGCTCGTCACCATCAGCGCACTCGGCGACACCTCGTGGATCGATTACTGGAAACAACTGCGTGCCAACGGTGTGGAGGTGGTCGATACGTGGACCACTGCCTACTACACCAGCTTCAGCGGCGCGAGCGGGAAGGGCCCACGCCCCATCGTGGTGAGCTACGCCAGCAGCCCGCCCGCCGAAGTGATCTTTGCCGACCCGCCGCGCACCGACGCGCCCACTGCGTCGGTGGAGGCCACCTGTTTCCGGCAGGTGGAGTTCGCCGGCGTTCTGCGCGGCACCAAACGCGCCGCCGAAGCCCGCCAACTGGTCGACTTCCTCGCCGGAGCGGCCTTCCAGAGCGAGGTAGCGCTGAACCTCTTCGTGTATCCGGCCCGCACCGACGTGGCCCTGCCCGAGGCGTTCACCAAGTACTCGTCGGTCGCCGCACATCCCTTCACCATGGCGCCCGACACCATCGCCACGAACCAGCAGGGCTGGATCGATCAGTGGACATCGACCGTGTTGCGGTGAACCTGCCGGCGAACGCGCTTCCGCGCCGATGGCGCGTCGGCCTGGCCATGGTTCCGGTGGCGTTCCTGGTCGTGTTCTACGCCTGGCCGGTGGCCACTCTGGTGGGGCGGGTGGTGCGCCCACACACCATCGGCACCACGCTCGGCCGCCCCGACATCGGCAGCATCCTGTGGTTCACCATCTGGCAGGCAACGGTGAGCACGGCGCTCACCATGGTGGTGGGCATGGCACCGGCCTACCTACTGGCCCGGCGGCAGTTTCCCGGCCGGCGCCTGCTCGGCGCGTTGGTGGTGGTGCCCTTCCTGTTACCCACGGTGGTGGTGGGCGCAGCCTTCAGCGCACTGCTGCCCCGAGCGTTGCTCGGCACCGTGGTGGCTGTGCTCATCGCCCATGTGTATTTCAACGTGTCGGTGGTGGTGCGCCTGGTGGGCACGCTCTGGGCGCAGATTCCGGCCGACCTCGGCGCGGCAGCGCGCACACTGGGCGCTGGCCCCTGGCAGACCGCACGATTGGTCACGTTGCCATTGCTGCGGCCAGCGCTGTTCGCTGCCGCCACGGTCACATTCCTGTTCACCTTCACGTCGTACGGCGTGGTGCAGATTCTCGGCGGCCCACGCCACCCAACCTTGGAAGTGGAGATCGCTCGACGGGCCACGCAACTCGGCGATGTGGGCGGGGCGGCCGTGCTGTCGCTCGTACAGCTCGTGGCGCTGGTGTGCATCGTGGCGGTCAGCGCAAGCGCGCAGCGTCGCAGTGGTGTGACACTTGCAGCGAACCGTGTGCCCGCCGCACGAGCCGGAAGTGCCCGCGGTCGTATCGGCGTGGGGTTCCTCGCCGCAGCCACAGCCTTGTTCGTGCTGGTGCCTCTGGCGAGCCTGGCCGTCACGTCGCTACACCCCGGTACCGCGTGGTCGCTCTCGGCCTGGCGGGCGCTCTTCGGCGGAGGCGAAATCGGGGAGCGACCAGGTGCGGCGATGGCGGTCGATGCGTGGGCTGCCATCGGTGAATCTGCACGCACGGCGCTGTTTGCCACGGTGATCAGCGTGGCCATCGGTGGCTTGGCCACGCTGGCGATCGGCGCAGCACAGACGCGAGGTCGGTTCCTCGATGTGGGCCTCACGTTGCCGCTCGGCACGTCGGCCGTCACCATCGGTTTCGGCATGCTCATCACCTTCGATCACGCACCGTTCGACTGGCGTGGCGAACCCTGGCTGGTGCCCCTCGGACATGCACTCATCGCCGTGCCGTTCGTGGTGCGCGCTGCGCTCCCAGTGCTGCGTGCCCGGCCTCGCGAATGGCTCGATGCCGCGGCCACCCTCGGCGCGTCGCCGACGCGGGCTTGGTGGGAGATCGACGTGGCCTTGCTGATGCGGCCGTTGCTCGTAGGCGCCGGCTTTGCCGCTGCCATCTCGCTCGGCGAGTTCGGCGCCACCACGTTGCTCAGCCGCGCCGGGCACGAGACGCTGCCCTTGGCAATCGGCCGCCTGCTCGGCCGCGCCGGCGACCTACCCCGTGCCGAGGCATGTGCATTGTCGTTGGTGCTTGCAGCGGTAACGATGGTGATCATGTTGGCGATCAACGCAGGCTCCGAGGGCGGCGATGCTCGACGTTCATGACCTGTGCGTGCGGTTTGGCGAGCGAACGGTGCTCGACCATGTATCGCTGCACATCGACACTGGCGATGTGGTGGCGTTGGTCGGTCCGTCGGGTTCGGGAAAAACCACCCTGCTGAGGGTTATCGCCGGGCTTCGCCAACCCGACGCCGGGTCCGTATGGCTCGATGACCGCGAGATCACCAACGAACCAAGCCATCGACGCGGGGTGGGGTTGGTGTTCCAAGACAATCAACTGTTCCCCCATCGAACCGTGGGCCAGAACATCGCCTTCGGGCTACACGTTGCCGGGCGTAACAAGCACGCGCAACGAGTGCGTGTCGACGAGTTGCTGGCACTGGTAGGCCTTCGCGGTTTCGCCGATCGTTCGGTGGGTTCGCTCAGCGGCGGCGAGGCCAAACGCGTGGCCTTGGCCCGCTCGCTGGCCCCGCATCCGGCGATGTTGTTGCTCGACGAACCACTGAACGGGCTCGACCCCGAACTGCACGACCGCCTCGCCACCGACCTTGCCGCGCTCCTGCGCAGCACCGGCACCACGGCGCTCATCGTCACCCACGATCGCGCCGAGGCAGCCGCCATCGCTGACCGCACCGTGATGCTGGGTCGCGGGCCGCTCGCCCCGTCGCCGTAGAGTCGCGCCGATGGCTGCACGTTCCGCCGACCAACCATTACGCATCGGCTTCCTGGGAGCCGGGCTCATCGCCACCTATCACTCGAAGAGCCTGCGTCGCAGCGGGGTCGAGGCGGCCGCACCGGGCTGGGCCGGAACCGTTCGGGCCGGTGTCTACGACCCCGATGGCGCGCGGGCCGCTGCCTTCGCCGCCGTGTCGGGCCACACCGTGTGCGCCAGCGAAGAAGCGGTGCTCGATTCCTGCGATGCCGTGTACGTGTGCACCTGGACCAGCGAGCACCCCCGCTTGGTCGCTGCCGCCGCTGAGCGCGGGTTGGCGGTGTTCTGTGAGAAGCCCTTGGCCATCGACCTGACCGGCGCCTCCGACATGGCCCGCGTTGTTGCCGAGGCCGGTGTGGTGAACCAGACCGGGCTGGTGCTGCGCCACTCACCCGCCTACCTGTGGGCGCAGCACCTCATCACCGACCGTGCCGCTGGCCGGGTGATGACCGTGGTGTTCCGCGACGATCAATTCATCCCCATCCAAGGGCATTACTCGTCGACGTGGCGAGCCGATCGCAATCGCGCCGGTGCGGGCACGTTGCTCGAGCACAGCATCCACGACATCGACATGCTGCGTTACCTCATCGGCGACGTGGCGCGAGTGAGTACCAACACCGCCAACTTCCATGGGCACGATGGCATCGAGGATGTTGCATCTGCAACATTCCGGTTCACCTCGGGCGCTACCGGAACGCTCACCAGTGTGTGGCACGACAATCTCGCTCGGCCGAGCCTGCGTCGCGTCGAAGTGTTCTGCGCGCGCCGGATGGTAGTGATCGAGGGCGACGACTGGTTCGGCCCAGTGAGCTGGACCGATGCCGACGGTACCGTCGGAACGCTGGAGGGTGAGGCACTCGCCGACGCGGTCGATGCGTTCCGCGATGGCTCATCGAACCCCGATGGCGAGTTCGTGCGGGCCGTGGCAGCCGGTCGCCCGGCGCATCCCGACTTCGGCGTTGCGCTCGAAGCACACCGCATCGTCGATGCCATGTACCGCTCGGCGGCAGGCGATGGAACCATGGAGCGCATCGATGACTGAGCACTGGCAAGTGGACGAGATCACCGCGGCCGACACCCACGCCATCAGACTGGCAGTGCTGCGCGCCGATATGGAGTCGAAGGTGGTCGACTTCGCCGAAGACAACTGGCCCGGGGCGTGGCACCTCGGGGTGCGCGGCTCCACGGGGTTGGTGGCCGTCAGTTCGTGGATACCGCGCGAGCGGTCCACTTTTCCGGGTGTGCCGGCTGTGCAGCTGCGCGGTATGGCCACCCTGCAGCACGCGCAGGGCAACGGCCTCGGCGGGTTGTTGGTGGAGGCTGGTTGCGCACGAGCGGCAACGAGTGGGGCGAGCGTGGTGTGGGCCAACGCCCGCGATGCAGCCATGGCGTTTTATTTGCGGCATGGCTTCACCATCGACAGCGAGGGCTTCATCGAGCCGGTCACGCAGCTCCCCCATCACGTGATCGTCCGCCACGTCGCTGCCGGCCACTGACGCCGCCTGCTCAGCGCCTTCGGATTCCATTTCCGTTGGCGGTGACCGCGCGTCGGTCATTGCCGGCATGGTGCCCCCGAACGCACGAGCGCAGATCGAGGCATTGCGTGCACGCGCCAGTGCATTGCGCCAACTCGCCCGCCGCCTCGACGAGTGCGCTGTGCATCGTCTCACGCACCGCGCCGGTACCGACGTGTGGACCGGCCCCCTCGCCCAGCAATGCCTCGACGAACTCTCGGCCGCGCGTCGACGCCTGAACCGAGCCAGCGACACATGCCGGGCTGGTGCAATGCGTCTCGAGACGCAAGCCGATCATCTGGCAATGCTCGCTGCAGCAGTGGTGCATCGGTGACCACGTTCCTGGGCTTCGACGCCGACCGGGTGAATGCGCTCCGACGGGCGATGCGCGCCGCGCTCGACGAACTCGACTCGGTGCGCTGCGATGACCCAGCCGTGCCCGACGCCAGCGTCGACATTCGTGGCGTGCAGCACCTGTTGCGAGATCGCTGGATCGGCATCGTCGACGGCCTCGCCTTGGCCACGCTGTACGACTACAGGGTTGCGGCGGCCCAGGGGCTCGATGTGCTCACCGCCCAGGCCGCGAACACGCACGATCACCTTGCCGTGTCGTGGGGCGATACAGCGTTGGTCGACCGGTTCGAGGCGCTCGCAACAGCACGCCTGTTCGCCGCGGCCGACCTCGCCATGCATCCCAACGACCCTGCTTGGCAAGCCCGCGTGGCGCAACTCGACGACGCTATTGCCACGATGACTGCGTTGTGCGAGGTTGCGCCCACGGCGGCTGGCAATCGTTTCACCTTCCTCGATCGGCTCGACCCCTACGCCGCCGCGCTGGCGCTGCGCACGCTCGAGATGAACGATCACGAGTTGTCCTCGCTGGTGGACCACCTCCTGCGCCGCTGGCACGACGGCAATCGAGTGGGCGATGGGCCGCTCACGGGTTGGCGCGACCAGGGCGTGCGCGGCGCCAATCCTGCCGATATCGCGATGCCCCTGTTGTCGGCTCGGCCGATGGCTGCGCTCGAGTTCCTCCGCCAGAGCACCGACCGCCCCGAACTCGTGCTTGGTTCCGCCGAGTCGGAAGCAACGGTGGAAGGCCTCCTCATTGCGGCGTTGAGCCCATCGATGGTGAACGCTCGTGAAGCCGGCGCTGTGCTCAGGCCACTGCTCGATTGGACGTTCGGTGAGGGCCGACGAGTGTTCCAGCCATTCGACATGGACACGGCCGACCCCAAGCCAGCACTGGCCGCTGCGGTAGCCCCCTGGTTGCTCGACTTCCGTCCTCGTGCCGATGAATGGGGGTGGACGCCGGCCGAGGGCGACCGCATGCTGCGGCTGTTGCTGAGCGACGATGCAGCGATGCAACGGCTCGTCGCATCGCTCGACATGTGGCGGGCGAACATTGCCACGGTGCAACTTCGCGATGCCGACGGCCGCCTCGATGCGCGGGCGCTGGAAGACATCGCCGAAATGTTCTCGCAGTTGCACCTGGCCCTGCGCGATGCGGCCATCGACCAGCGCAGCGCCAACCGCTTCTGGGTGGACATCACGGTGATGGCCGCACAGCAAGTTGCGAGCAGCCTCGTGTTCCCCGAAGCCGGCCCACTGGGTTCGTTCGCAGCGTCGAAGGGTGTGAGCCTGGGCGCTGGCGCCGCCGTGGCAGCCCTCGATCGGTTCGGCCTGTTACCCGAGAGTCGCGCCACCGCCACTGCCGCCGAGCAGGTGCGCTTCGGTGATCGCACCGCCGATACGGCAGTGGCCATGGTGGTGTCCGTAGTGGGTGAACTCATCGCTGCCGGGAGGTTGCCCAGCAACGCCCTCGATCAACTCGATCTCCACGATGCGGGCGCTGGGAGCCGTACCTCCTTGCGCGGCTGTCGGGCGGAGGAGGTGGCCACCCGTTTGCGTCGGTTCGTCGGCGGCCTCACTGTGCACCTCGACCCCGCCGATGCCAACCTTCTGTGGGCCGTCACCAACACCTTCGGCTCCCCCGCCACCATCGACCAAACCTGCGCCTCCTAACC
>JBAXQV010000058.1:0-15939 GCA_037131575.1 Actinomycetota bacterium | reverse complement strand
CGCCGTGGCCCCGACCGATGTGGTGGAGGAACTGGCTGCGGTGTTGGCCGAAGGCGATGCGGCCACGGTGATCGACGGCTACGTGGCTGCCGAGTTCCCCTTCCGCCTCATCGCCCGCCGCCTGAAGCATGTGCTCAACTCACTCGGCCGTGAGCTTCCCGGCCTGGCGCGGGTGGGCACCACCAATGCGGCCTACATGCACCCGGCCGACCTGGCCGAACTCGGTGTGACCGAAGGTGCGCTGGTGGAGATCACCTCACCCGTGGGCACCATCGTGGGTGTGGCCGCAGCGAGCGACACAATGAAACGCGGTGTGGTGTCGATGGCCCACTCGTGGGGCGGCGCGGCCACGGTCGACACCGAACACGATGTGCGTCAGCACGGTACGCCGACCAATCGATTGTGCACCGTCGACAGCGGTTACGATCACCTCAACGGTATGGCAGTGCAGAGTGCGATCCCCGTCAGGGTGTCGGCACGATAACGCTTCATACCGATGCGTCGGGGGGCGCATGGGCATGATCACAGAACCGCGTCGTTTGGGGAGACCGCCGAAGGTGAAGGCGGCCGACACTCGCCAATTCATCCTCGATGTCGCACGTGGCATCTTCGCCCAACGCGGCTACGACCTCACCACCAACAAAGAGATCGCCGACGCCGCAGGGGTCACCACCTCGGCGCTCTACTACCACTTCTCGTCGAAGCGTGATCTCTACTTCGAGGTGTACGCCGACGCGCAGCTCCGAATCTACGAACGCTTCAACCGCGACATGGCCAAAGCCGACACCTTCGCCGACAAGTTGCGGTGCGTACTCGACAGCGCACATGCCATGAACGGTGAAGACCCCACGCTGTCGCGCTTCGCCGGCGCGGTGCGAGTCGACATCCGTCGCCACGGCGAGATGTTCGAGGGGTACATCCCCGGCAACTCGATGCGCAGCGATTTCTTCGAGAACCTCGTGGGCATCGGCATCGCCACCGGTGAAATCAGGCCCGAGCGACGCGAGCAGATCAACGCGGTGCTGTTGGCCTTCCTCACCGGTCTCAACGATTCGCTCTCCGACGACCAGGCCCAGCACCAAATGGCCATCGACGGCATCAACGCCCTCCTCGACGGGCAACTGCTCCACGCACCCCACCAGCAACCCCAAGGCACCGTGGCACGGCGCTCGGTGGGCACGAGCACCCCCCGCCGTCGCCCCGCCTAGGACCCACCGTTCCGAGTTCTTGCCGACAGTGCGCCTGCGACAGCACGAGTTGGCCCGACCTTGTCCAAACCGTGGTTGTACACAACCACAGCCTGGACAAGGCAGGGTTTCGTCCTCCGGGCGGTGAGGAGTGACCTGGGGTGTACACGCTTAGTGATCGCGCGATAAGTTAGGCGCCGACGGCCGAATTGGGGGCCGCTGAGGGGGGTTCACCATGGGGGTACTCGACGGACGCGTCGCCTGCATCACAGGCGGTACGCGAGGTATTGGGCTGGCCATCGCCAAGGCCTTCCTCGATGAGGGGGCGAAGGTGGTCATCAACGGGCGCGACGCCGCCAAGGCACAACGCTCGATCGACGAACTGAACGCGGGCGATCGCGTGCATTTCATCGCCGGCGACGTGAAGTTGCGGGCCGACTGCGAGCGCATCGTGCAAGGCACCATCGATCACTTCGGCTCCATCGACATCCTCGTGCCGAACGCCGGCGGCGGCAGCAACTACGCCCCGGTGGCGCAGATGACCGACGAAGCCATGGAAGACGCCATGGTGTGGAACTTCTGGCACACCTTCTGGACCATGCGTGCCGCACTGAACCACATGATCCCGCAGGGCTGGGGCCGCGTCATCGCCATCAGCTCGGTGGAGGGCAAGGTGGGTAAGCCCACCATCTCGAGCTATGTGGCCTCGAAGCACGCCATCAACGGCCTGTGTAAGTCGGCGTCGAAAGAGGTGGGAACCATGGGCATCACCATCAACGCGCTGTGCCCTGGTGCCATCGAGACCGACGAGATGATCTCGCAGGGGCCCGGTGCTGCCGCAGCGATGGGCCTCACCTATGAGGGCTTGCTCGACCTGTTCGCACAAGAGTCGGCAGTGAAGCGGTTGAACGAAGTGGAAGACGTGGCGATGGTGGCAGTACTGCTGGCGTCGGATGCTGGTGCAGGAATCACGGGATCGATGATCTCGATCGACGGCGGCACCTCGCCGTACTGAGCTGAGGGGAACGAACATGGGAAAGCTTGACGGAAAGGTCGCCTGCATCACGGGCGGCACACGCAGTATCGGACGGGCCATGGCCGAAGCCTTCATCGCAGAGGGCGCCTCGGTGGTGGTGAACGGTCGCGACGAAGCCAAGGGTCAGCAATGCCTCGCCGAGATGAACGCTGGCGACCGCGCTGCGTTCTACGCCGGCGATGCCTCGAAGCAATCGGCCGTGGAAGGGCTCATCGACTTCACCATCGAGCGCTTCGGCAAGCTCGACATCTGCTGCCTCAACTCGGGTGGCGTGAGCATGACCGCACCGGTGGCCATGATGACCGATGAAGAGTGGCAGCTCGAGATCGACTGGAACCTGAACCACGTGTTCTGGGGCATGCGTCGTGCACTGCAGCACATGATGCCGCGTGAAGCGGGCCGCATCATCGTCACCTCGTCGGTGGAGGGCAAGCTCGGTAAGCCCGGTATCCCCGGCTACAGCACCACCAAGCACGCCGTGAACGGTTTGGTGAAGTCGGCCGCACAGGAAGTGGGCACGATGGGCATCACCGTGAACGCCATCTTGCCGGGCATCATCGAAACCGACATCGTCCGGTCCACCGGCCCCGATTCAGCAGTTGCGATGGGTCTGGCCGGCTACGACGAACTGATCAACATGTTCGCCCAGGAATCGGCCATCAAGCGACCGAACAAGGTGGAAGAAGTTGCTGCCGTTGCGGTGATGCTGGCCAGCGATGCCGCCCGCAACATGACCGGGTGCTTGTTCCCGGTCGACGGCGGCACGATGCCCTACTGAGTGTTCGCTACGACCTCGATGCCAACACGGCATCGAGGTCGGCGAGCGCTCGTGCAATGTCGGTGACATGGATGGTTCTCCATCCCGCCTGTTGCGCGCCCACGATGTTCTGCGGGAAGTCGTCGAGATACACGATGTCGCCAGGGTCGATGCCGAACGCATCGACGCCGAGCGCGTCGATGGTTGCCTGATAGATGGCCGGTTCGGGTTTGCGCGCCTGCACGGCATACGACTCGATCACCACGTCGAACAGGCCGAGATCGAGATCACGTTCGAGCGTGGGCCTGAACTCGGCGAAGGTGTTGGTGAGCAGCCCGGTGATGTAGCCCTCGGCGCGCAATGAGGCGATGCGGTCGATCATCGGCTGCACCATCTTGTAACGCGGTTCGAGCAGCGTGTCGATCTCATCGCCGGTGAGGCACACACCGAGGACATCAGCCCAGGGCTCCAACTGCTGCTGGATGTCGGCCACTGCCAATTCGCCGCGCTCGGCGCGGTGCCACGGATGATCGCCCGATGCATGCGGCCCCAACAGCACCTCGAGCAGGGTGGGCAGGGTGGTGTTGCGCTCGGTGGCCATGGCCACCATGCGGTCGGTGATGGGGGTGATGAGCACGCCCCCGAAGTCGAACACCACGGCACAGTTTCGGGTCATGCCGCAACCGTACCCATCGTTAGCATGACCCCAAGAAGCCACCGCGCGTGGCACCACGGAGATGAGGCTAAGCCATGGGTGAATACGTGAACAGCTACGAAGACGTGTCGGTGTTCGCGCTCGACAACACCCGCGAGCAGACCCTTCTCGATCGCCAAACCGAGTGCTGCTTCATGTGGACCACCAGCGATGGCGACCCCGTGGGCGTCATCATGAACTTCGTGCATCACGACGATCGGTTCTGGCTCACCTGCACCCGCCAGCGCAAACGAGTTCCGGCCATCGAGGCCCGCCCACGCGTGGCCATCGCCATCTCGAGCCGCGGCACCAACATCGGCATCAGCCAAACCGTCACCTACAAGGGCACCGCCATCGTGCACGACGACCGGGCCACTGCCGAATGGATGTATCGCACCCTCGCCGAGAAGGTACGCCCCGGCGATGTGACCAAACAGGACGCATTCGTGCACCACCTCGACACCCCCGGGCGGGTGGTCATCGAGATCGTGCCCGACAAACGCATCGGTTTCGACGCCGAGGCGATGTTCGCCGGCTCACCCGCCGGCGCCACCACCACCGAGGTCTGAGCCCGCCGGGTCAGGCCGCCGGGGCGGCGGTGGCTGGAGGCGGCGTCGCGTCGGTCTTCGGTTTGCGCTTGGGAATCTTCACGATGCCCTGACGGCTGGCGAAGGCCACCGCGATGAGCAGTGATGCACCCTCGAACAACGGCTCGATCCACTCGGTACCGCTGGTGAAGGTGAGTTGCAGACCCTTCACACCGAACGCCAAGGCGAAAACAGCGATGAGGGTGCCCCACACGTTGGGGCGGCCCTTCAACTGCGACGCACCGAAGAACACCGCCGCGATGGCGGGGAACAGGTAGCCGGGGCCGGTGGACGAGTTGTACACGCCCACCTTCCAGGTGTGGATGGTGCCTGCGAAGCCGGCGATGGTGGCCGAGATGACGAGCGACGACCAGGTGAGCCGATTGGTCTTCACGCCCGACAGGCGGGCCGCTTCGCGGTTGCCGCCGGTGGCGAACATGTATCGGCCGAACGGTGTGTGCTCGAGCACGAACCACACGACGATGGCGAGCAGGATCATGAAGTAGAAGTAAGCAGGCAGGTCGAACAACAGTTGGCGACGGCCGAAGTCGCGGTACGACGCACTGAGAATCGGTTTACCGGTGGCTTCGTTGTTGTTCAACGTGCGGTTGCCCGACACCAAGATGCACAGTGCACCGAGCACCTGCGACATGCCGAGCGTGGCGATGAACGAGTTGACGTTCAGCTTCACCACGATGAAACCGCTGATGAACCCCACCAGGGCACACAACGCAATGGCGATGAGTGCGCAGAGCCCTTGCGGAATCGACGTCTTGTTGGCCAGCGCCATGGTGACCGCCACCGAGAAGCCCATGAGGGCACCGATGGAGAGATCGAAGGTTGCCCCCGCCAGCGGGATGAGGAAGGCCAGTCCGAGCACCGCCACCACCACCTTGCCGGTGAGCACGAGGTTGATGCTGGTGTGCGTGAGGAAGTTGTCTTGGGTGATGCCGAAGAAGATCATGAACGCGGCCCACAGGTAGAGCGCGCTGAATCGGTCGAACCCCAACCGCTGGGTGAGCGGACGACGCGGCTTGGCAGGAGCAGTGGTGGTGGCTGCGGCGGTCATGCTGATTCCTTGTGTGATGAATGGTCGGTAGCAGGCTTCGACTGCAGTTGGGCGTGTTCGATGTTCTCGGAGGTGATGTCGGCACCGGTGAGTTCGGCGGCGATGACTCCGTTACGCAAGATGATGACCCGGCTCGACAGACGCACCAGCTCGTCGGTATCGGTGGAAGCCACCAGCACCGCGGCGCCGTTGGCAGCAGCATTGTCGATGATGCTGTGGATCTCTTCTTTGGCACCTACGTCGATACCGCGGGTGGGCTCGTCGAGCATCAGCGCCGTGGGTTCGAGACGCAGGCCACGCGCGAACAGAACCTTCTGCTGATTGCCACCGCTGAGCGTGGTGATGGGCACCTCGGCACCGGCGGTGCGCACCCGCAAGCGCTCGATCCAGGTCTTCACTTCGACGCGTTCGTTCTTCTTCAGAATGCGACCGAACTTGGTGTGCTTGGTGAGGTTGCCGAGTGTGGTGTTCTCGAGCACGGTGAGGGTTTGCACCACACCCTGCACAGCACGATCAGCCGAGAGGAACGCCGACTTCGCCGCGAGCACCTTGCCCGGCGAGTACGGCGGGGTGATCACGCCGTTCAGCGTGACTTCACCCGTGGCGGTGGGGATCTGCCCGGTGGCGAGCGGGATGAGGTGCTCGCGGCCCGAACCATTGATGCCGGCCACGCCCACTACTTCACCTTCGTGGATGTCGAGGTCGATGTTGGCCACGTTGCCTCCGCTCACACCCGCCAACGAGATGAGCACACGATCGCCTGTGCGAGCCGAACTGGCCACCACTTTCTGCATCGTGTGGCCGATCATCAACTCGATGAGCCGGTCGTGGTTCAGATCGGCCACGGGTTGGGTGGCAATGAGGTGCCCGTCACGCAAGATGGTGACGTCGTCGGCGATGGCGAACACCTCGTCGAGGTGATGCGACACGTACAAGATGGCCACACCGCGTGCCTTGAGGCGATGAATAGCGTCGAACAGGCGCTGCACATCGGCGCCCGGCAGCGACGCCGTGGGCTCGTCGAGCACCAACAACGTGGCACCGTTCTCCCAGTTCTGCATGGCGCGGGCAAGGGCCACGCCGGTCTTCTGCGAAGCCGTGAGCAGGCCCACGGGCATCTTCACGTCGAAGTCGTCGAACCCGATCTCGCTGAGTGCTTGGCGAGCACGTGCGGTGTCGACCTTCCAGTTGATACGGCCGGCCTTGGTGGTGAACCCCACACCGAGAGCAAGGTTCTCGACCGATGACAGCATCTCGACCAGACCGAGGTCTTGGTGCACGAAACGGATACCGGCCGCTTCAGCATCGGCAGCGCTGCCCAGTACCAACGGTTGCTCGGTGCCGTCGGCGCGCCAGTACGAGGCGGTGTAGCCCTCATCGGGCTGGTGGTAACCGGCGAGGATCTTGATGAGCGTCGACTTCCCCGAACCGTTCTGCCCCACCAACGCGTGGGTGCGGCCGGGTTCGAGGGTGATCGACACATCATCGAGCGCAACCTGCCCCGGGAACGTCTTGGATAGGTGCTCGATTCTGAGCAGCGGATGCACGAACTGACCCCCCTCTGCCGCCCGGCGCTTCCCCTTGACGCGCGCGTAAGCGTTTCGGCTTCTCGGACTGTAGTATATTGACCCGTCAGTTAGTAATCGTCCGGGAAGCGATTACCTCAGAGGGGGGACCCACCAACAATGAAGAAGTATCCCTGGGCCGTTGCGGCCCTTACGTCATTGGCGATGCTCGCTGCCTGTAGCAGCGACAAGCCCGCCACCACCACAGTTGCCGCTGAAACCACCGCTGCCGCCACCACGGTTGCTGCGGAGACCACCGCTGCCGCCACCACGGTTGCCGCGGAGACCACCGCTGCTGGCGACCCGGCAGCTGCGGGTATCGCCGCCGCCAAGGCGATCGTCGATGCTGCCACGCAGCCGCCCGACAAGATCGGCCCGAGCGAGAAGCTCACCTCGAAGCCTGAGAAGAAGAAGGTCGCATGGCTCGAGTGCGAGCAGCCCTCGTGCCAGGCCATCACCCCTGGTTTCAAGGACGCCACCGCAGCCCTCGGCTGGGACCTCGTCATCATCCCCGCCAAGAGCGCCGACCAGGGCCCCGCTGTGCAGCAGGCACTCGACCAGGGTGCCGACTACATCGCGCACACCGGTTCGCCGCTCGCCACCGCCGCCGACCAGATCAAGGCCGCACAGGCCAAGGGCGTGCCGTACGTGAGCTGCTACTCCACCGACGTGCCCGACTTCAAGAACAACAACCTGCTCGCGCAATGTGGCGACAGCCCCGGCGTGCAGGCCAACGGTGGCCTCATGGCCAACTGGGCAATCGTCGACTCGAAGGGTGCAGCCCACACGCTGCTCGTGAACATCCCCGACTTCCCGGTGCTCGTCGCCGAGGCCAAGGGTGCCAAGGATGCCTACGCGGCCAACTGCCCGAACTGCACCTTCGATGAGCTCGACGTCACCATCGACAAGCTCGTCGCCGGCGAAGTGCCCGCAGCCGTTGCCTCGAAGATCCAGGCCGACCCGTCGATCAACTACATCCAGTTCACCTTCGGTGACCTGCCTGCCGGTGTGGCCGATGTGCTCAAGTCGAGCAACCTGCTCGAAGGCCGCAAGATCATCGGTGTCGACTTCTCCACCCAGGTGGGCCTGCCCGGCATCATCGATGGCACCCATGCTGCATGGAGCGCCAACCCGAAGGTGTACTCGGCATGGATCATGGTCGACGCGATGGCTCGCCACGCCGTTGGCATGGAGAACCCCACCGAGCGCGACAACGCCAAGCTCCCCACCTTCATCGTGTCGACCCCCGATGAGGCCAAGAAGATCCTGGCCCTCGGCAACGCTGGCTGGCCTGGCCCGGCCACCATGGCCGATCAGTTCAAGACGCTCTGGGGCGTCTGATCGTCAGCCAGTCACAACGACTGAAGACATGAAGTGACGATGGTGCCCGGGTCCGAGTGACCCGGGCACCATCGTTTCTGGCAAAGTTGAGCCAACCCCTCCGTACAAGGGAGCAGCCATGGTGTATCGACCTACTCGCGGTGACGCACCGCCTCGATTCGGTGAACAGTTCGTCGACCCGCCGCGTCGTGGTGCGCCCGTCGATGCCGATCTCTACCGCGACCCCATTCGCTATGAACAAGAGCGCGTGACGGCACTGCGCACATCGTGGATTCTTGGCGCCCATGCTGCTGAGATCGCCAACCCTGGCGACTGGGTGCTGCACGAGGGCCACGGCGAAACGGTGGTCATCGCCCGGCAGGCCGACGGTTCCGTCGCCGCATTCCACAACGTGTGCCAACACCGTGGCGCGCGCCTCACCCGTGGCGAATCGTCGGGCTGCGACCGTCGCCTGGTGTGCCCGTGGCACGGCTGGGTGTACGACACCACCGGCAAGGTGGTGGGCATCCCCGAGCGCGAGAACTTCGCCACCGAGCTCGTCGACGGTCTTCGTGCGCCTGCCGTGGCGGCACAAGAGTGGGGTGGGTTCGTGTGGATCAACCTCGCCGGCCCCGAGGCAGCGCCCGACCTCCTCGACTGGATCGGCGCCGACGTGGTGGCCGACCTCGGGCGCTTCGCGCTCGAGAAGATGGTGGTGCACGCCAAGGTGGTCTACGACATTCCGGCCAACTACAAGGCCATCGTCGACGGGTTCAACGAGGTGTATCACGCCACCGAGTTGCATCACACCAGCAAGGAGTTCACGGTGGCCTCACGGTCCACCACCTATCACCTCACCGGGCCGCACTCGATGATGTTCGTGCCGCGGCCCGAGCACCTCGACAAGATCGCCGCAGGCACCATCGACCAACAGCAACACACGATCTGTCATTACGTGCTGTTCCCGAACACGGTGTTCAACAACAACCCGCGGCACATCCAGATCTTCCAGCCGATTCCGCTCTCGGTCGATCTCACCCGGTTCGTGCTGTGGGAACTCATTTATCCGCAAGACGAAGGCGAAAGTGACGCCGCCTACGCCGACTACTTCGACAAGACCATGGCGCACTGGCAGGCACTCCAGGGCGTCATCGAAGAAGACGTGTTCATCTTCAACGAGCTCTCCGCCACCCGCCACTCGATGGGCTACGAGAAGAACATCTTCGGCGACAACGAATGCAAACCGGTTGCGTACCACGCCACCATGGATCATGTAGTGAACGGAGGCAGCGCCATGGATCGCTGGAACGACTACCCGGGCCTGGTGCGCAAGTGACCGCCACCGACGCCACCCCATCGCTGGGTTCGGCCCGCTCGCCGGGCATCACCTATCAGCAACTGCTCGACACCGATACGCATCCGGTGCCCGATGTGCTGCGCCTCGAGGCACCCAAGTACCTCGGCAGCGCCGATGTGTCGATCGATCGCTACACCACCCGCGAGTGGCACGAGCGCGAAGTGGCCAACCTCTGGAGCCGGGTGTGGCAGTTCGCCTGCCGCGAAGAAGAGATCCCGGCCGTGGGCGACCACATCGTGTACACCATCGCTCGCTCGTCGTACATCGTGATGCGCGATACGCCCGACACCATCGTGGCGTTCCCCAACGCCTGTCTGCATCGCGGCCGCCAGCTGAAAGACCAAGATGGCCAGTGCAGCGAGATCCGCTGCCCCTTCCATGGTTTCGCCTGGACGCTCAGCGGGAAACTGCAAGACATTCCGGCGCAGTGGGACTTCGAGCACGTCGAGCCCGAATCGTTCTCGCTGCCGCGCTGCAAGGTTGGCGTATGGGCCGGGTTCGTGTTCATCAACCCCGACCCCAATGCCGAACCGCTCGAACAGTTCCTCGGCGGCATCATCGACCAGTTCAAGGTGTGGGATCTCGCCGACCGCTACAAGCAGGTGCATGTGGCCAAGGTGGTGCCCGCCAACTGGAAGATCGCCCAGGAGGCGTTCTGCGAGGCCTTCCACGTGAACGCCACGCACCCACAGGTGATGCCGTACCTCGGCGACACCAACAGCCAGGTCGACATCTGGGACAACTTCTCGCGGGTCATCACCGCCGGCGGCACACCCAGCCCGTTGCTCGACTGGACGCCCACGCAGGACGAGATGATGCGCGCCATGCTCGATGTGCGTGAAGACCAGACCAGCCCGATGACGCTCAGCGAGAACGACTCGATGCGCGCCGCCGGTGCGGCCGGGAGCCGCGAGCGGTGGCGTGCCGTGGTGGGTGATGTGGTCGACCAGATGAGCGACGCCGAGATGATGGATTCCATCGACTACACGATCTTCCCCAACATGCATCCGTGGGGTGCGTACAACCGCATCGTGTATCGCTTCCGCCCCAATGGCGACGATCATCGCACCGCCATCATGGAAGTGATCTTCCTGGCACCGTTCACTGGCGAACGCCCACCGCCGGCACCCATCCATTGGCTCACCGACTCCGAGACCTTCACCGATGCCCCCGAACTGGGCATGCTGGCCAAGGTGTTCGACCAAGACCTGTTCAACATGCCCAAGGTGCAAGCAGGCCTCGAGAGCACGCACAAGCCGGGCGTCACCCTCAGCAACTACCAGGAGGCCAAGGTGCGCTGGTTGCACGCCAAGCTCGACGAGTGGGTGCTGTGATGTTGGGCATTCGGCATCCCTTCACACGGGCGCTGTACGAGCCGGCTGGTGAGGGCATCGTGAAGGTCACCGACGGCGAGCGCAGTGGCTTGTTCACCGGTGGTGGCAAGTGGATCTCGGGCGAGTTGCGCGAATGCGACCCGCAGCTCTGCAACTGGGTGGCCGGGCCGATGATCGCCAACCATCGCCTGGTCGAGTCGAGCACTCACCCCGACGCGAAGCACTGACCACGCCATGTCTGCATGGGTCGACCCGGCGACGACGGTACTGAGCCATTTCAGCCTGGCCCGGCAACACCCCATCGACGATCGCATCCGATTGGCCGCCACCAACGGGTTCTCGTCGATCGGGTTGTACGTGGGCCACTACCAACAGCTTCTCGACGACGGTGAAGCCCCCGGGCGGGTGCGCGAACTGCTCGCCGAACACGGGGTGCGGTTGGCCGAGATCGAAGTGATCCCTGGGCTCGGTGCCGACGGAGCCGGTGGTGAACGGGCCGCCGCGTTCGAGGCCACCGCCTACGCCATGGCCGACACGTTCGGTTGCCGCTACCTGCAGGTGATCGGCCCGGCAAACCTGCCGCTCGCCGAGGCGGCGCAGGCCTTCGGGGCGCTCTGCGATCGCGCCGCCGACCATGGGTTGGTGGTGGGGCTCGAATTCCTCCCGTTCAACGACATTGCCACGGTCATCGATGCGCGCCACATCGTCGAAACGGCCGACCGCCCCAACGGCGGTATCTGCGTCGACATCTGGCATCACGAGCGCGGCCTCGCCGACCTCGACGCCATCGCTGCGCTGCCGGGCGAACTCATCACCGGTATCCAACTGAACGACGGCAGCAAGGTGCCGCAGAACGACGATTACTACACCGACTGCCTCGCCAACCGCTGTGCACCCGGTGAGGGCGAGTTCGACGTGGCCGGGTTCCTCACCGCGGTACGGGCAACAGGTTCCACCGTGCCGGTGTCGTTCGAGGTGTGTAACAGCGTCTACGGATGGGCCCACCCCGACGAACACATCGCCAGCCTCGGTCGCGCCCTCGCCGCACTGACCGCACGGCCGTAACCGCCCTGCTGAGAGCTGGTGCCGAACCCCTGGCACCGTTACTGATCGGCTGATAAGTTACGCATCGCTCACATTGGGATTGAGCGATCGAACGAGACGGCAGGGGGCACTCGTGAACAGGTGGATCACCGATACGCCGCTGAGCAAGCGGTTCAGTTTGTATACGCGCGCGAACGCCGACGAGGTAGGGCCCGACCCGTTCAGCCCTCTCGGCTGGAGCCTGGTGTGGCAACAGGGGTGCATCCCCGGCGTTGCCCAGGGGTTCGTCGATTTCGGCGTGTGCGACTACAGCGAATACGACCTCGACCCGCCACAGATGTTCGCCAACTTCGGCGGCTACTTCTACAACCCGCTCTCGCTCAGCCGGGTGATGGGCGAGCGCATGCCTGGCGCGTCGGCAGCCATGATGGACGCCGCCTACTTCGGCGACCACCCGGGTGTGCCGCCGTATGTGCCACATCCCGAAGACGACAACGAAGTGCAGGCCGCCAAGCTGGCCGACACCATGGGTTGGGTCATGACCACCGACTCGTACCCGAAGCAGCACGCAGCAGCCGCAATGGCTCGCGACGTGGTGGCCAAGCGGCCCAACTTCGCGGCGATGACCAACGACGAACTCGTGCAATACGCACGCTCCATTCCGCCGCTGGTGCGCGAGGCGTGGGAGCCGTACACCGTGGTGTGCCTCGGTTGCGCGCTCGGGCCCGGTGCCGTGCAGGCCATCTGCGCGGCCGTCGGTCGCCCCGAAGATGCCGCCAAGGTGCTCAGCGCCGTGGGTTCGGTCGAGTCGGCGGAAGCGTCGTTCGCCATGTGGGATCTCAGCCGGTTGGTGAAGAACTCCCCTGCCCTCAGTGCTGCCTTCGACGCCGGTGTCGACGGCTTGCTCGACCGGCTCGCCGGCATGCCCGAGGCGAGCGAGTTCCTCGCCAAGTGGGCCACGCTCATCGCCGAACACGGCCACCGCGGCACGAACGAATGGGACACCCGCCAAGATTCGTGGACCACCCGACCCACCATCCCCCTCGGCATGATCAACCGGTTGCGCAACCAGAGCGACGACCGCTCGCCGCACCTGGCCCGCGAGAAGAACAGTGCCGAGCGCGAACGCCTGCTGGCCGAGCTGTCGGAACTGTTGAAAGACGATGCCGAATCGCTGGGCACGTTGCAGGCGGGTATGCATTCGGCGGCCAACTGGGTGGGCTGGCGCGAACAGGGCAAGAACGCCTGTATCCGCCTCATCCACGAGGTGAAGCTGGCCATGTACGAACTCGGCCAGCGCTCGGTCGATGCCGGGCACATCGCCACCAAGCAGCAGATCTTCAACCTGCTCGACAACGAACTCGACCAGTTCTTGGCCGACCCCGGTTCGTTGGTGGGGCTCATCGCCGAGCGCGAGGTCGACTTCCAGTTACTGCACACGCTCGAGCCGCCCTACATCGTGGGCCAGAGCGAAGTGCCGCCCGTGTCTGCTTGGGCACCGCGCCATGGCGAAAAACTGCCGCAGGCTCAGGTGGGCGATGTACTCCAGGGTGGCCCCGGTTCGCCCGGTGTGGTCACCGGCCGCGCTCGCATCGTGCTCGACCCGATGCAGGCCCCCGACATGGACCCTGGCGACATCCTGGTGGCACCCACCACCGACCCGTCGTGGGCGCCGCTGTTCTTGTCGGTGGCGGGCATCGTGGTGAACGTGGGCGCCATCAGTTCGCATGCTGCCATCGTGAGCCGCGAGCTGGGTATCCCGTGTGCGGTGTCGGTGCTGCGAGCCACCGACCGCATCGCCGAAGGGTCGCTCATCACGATGGACGGCTCCACCGGCACGGTCACCATTCTCGGCTGATCTGGTCTCGGCTGATCTGGTCTCGGCTGATCTGGTCTCGGCTGATCTGGTCTCGGCTGGTCGGGTGCTACCCGGCCAGCCGCGCCTCAGCCGTCAGATGATGTTGACGGCGTCGAAGAACCGACCCGCCACTGCAGCGTCGCCGGTGACGGTGCAGTGCTCGCGCCACGGGGCGCGGGCGGTGCCCCAGATCACGAACGCATGGCCGTCGCTGCTGACCGTGGCCACTTCGTCGCCCTGCGCGCCCTCACTCACCACGATGGCACCGCCATCGTTGGCGATGCGCCAGGTGCCGCCACCGGGGCCGGTGAGGGTGAGTGCAATGGGCGCGGCGAGTTCGTTCTCGAGGCCGGGTTGCATCTGCGGGAGGCCGACGAGCATCCAGTTGATGGCCGGGCCGAGGCGGGCGGCATCGGCAGCGGGCAGGTCACGCACGATCGGCCCGGTGGGCGCCAACAGGTCGACGCGGAGGTGGCAGTAGTGGTCGAACGCGTAGGCGTCGGCCAACTGGTGCATCGGGTAGTTGCCCAAGTCGGCCAGCGGGATGACCGTCGATGCCAACGGCTCGTCCTGCAACGCAGCGAGCGCACCCACCGCGGCATCGCAAAAGGCGAGGTACTCGTCGAGCACCTGCTGGTTCGACCACTCCTTACGCGGCTCGACGAGCATGTCCATCAACCGCTCGGCCGGCAGCGCAATCGGTTCGGCCGGGGCAGGCGACGGGTCGACCGTCTCCTTGTAGTTCGAGCTCATGTGCGCCACGAGGTCTTTCACCGTCCAGCCCGCACAACCCGACGGCATCGCCCATTCGTCGTCGGTGAGGGTGACGAGAAC
This sequence comes from Actinomycetota bacterium, assembly GCA_037131575.1. Lineage (GTDB taxonomy): Bacteria > Actinomycetota > Acidimicrobiia > Acidimicrobiales > Ilumatobacteraceae > VFMC01. Next base: position 1,297 of record JBAXQV010000058.1, on the reverse strand, counting down.
CGCTTTCACCTCATCGACTGCCAACCGAACTCCGTTGATACCTGCCTGCGACATGTCGCCCCTTTGCTGTCACGAACCGTTGGCTCAACGGTACCGACGAGCCGACGATCAATTCGCAGCGGACGTCGACGGGGCGCGGCGTGGCGATCAGTGGTGCTGCTCGGCCACGTCGTCGGCCAGTAGCTCACGCAGTTGGTCGACCGATGGTGCTGGTAGGTCGCGCAGGCGCCAGGCCTGATTCACCACGGCCTCTTCGAAGATGTTGCGCACAGCACGCGCATTGCCGAACCCTTCGCCGCGTGGTGTGACCAACAATCGTTGGCGCAGCGCGCCGAGGCACTCGGCGGTTGGGGCGAAGTCGGCCGCGGTGCACAACGATTCGAAGATCGTCACCAACTCGTCGTCGCTGTAGTCGTCGAAGGTGATCGTGAGCCGGAACCTGCTCGACAAGCCAGGGTTCTGGTCGATGAACGCCTCCATCGGCACCGGGTAGCCGGCCACGATGACCACCAACTCGTCGCGGTGATCTTCCATCGCCTTCACCAGCGTGGCAATCGCTTCTGCCGCGTACTGGTCGCCCAACAGGCTGTACGCCTCGTCGATGAAGAGCACTCCGCCGAGCGCAGTGCCGATCACATCGCTGGTGCGTTGAGCGGTCTGCCCCAGGTAGCCGGCCACAAGACCAGCGCGGTCGGTCTCCACCAGTTGGCCCTTGTCGAGCAGTTCGAGCGCTCGGTAGATGCGCGACACAAGCCTCGCCACGGTCGACTTGCCCGTGCCCGGGTTGCCGACGAACACCATATGCCTGTTGATCTCCGGAGTCTTCAAGCCCTTGCCGGCCCGCATGCGAGTGATGCGCAACAACTCGGCCTGTTCCCGAACTTCGGTCTTCACGCGAGTGAGACCCACCAACGCGTCGAGTTCGGCGAGCAGCGCGTCGAGCGATTCGGCGGGTGTATCGACCTTGGTCGATGGTTCACCAGGCGGCGCTGTCGCCACCTCAGCCACCTCAGCCACGTCGACGGCTTGGGTGCTGCGCGCCACACAGCGTCGCTGGGCGGCGGCGAACACGCTCGCCGCTGCCAACACGGTCATGCTGGCCTCGACGAGGTCGCTCGCCGCCAGCGCGACATCGGAGAGAGCTGCGGCGTAGTCGGGCGCTGCACCCGAACCGTCGGCCACCAGTTGGGCCAACACCGGGGTCGACCGGTCGCGCCACGCGGCGCCGCGTGCGCCAGCCGTGGCGAACTCGTTCGAGTGCGCTGCGAACGCCTTCGCCCAGGCATCGGGGGCACCC
>JBAXQV010000057.1:0-16095 GCA_037131575.1 Actinomycetota bacterium | reverse complement strand
GCCTGCGTCGGCCCCCAACCCATCGACACCGGCCCCATCGACACCGGCCCCATCGACACCGGCCCCGGCCCCATCGGCACCCAAGGGCAACGGTGATGCCAAGAAGGCAGCCGAACTGATCGCCAAGATCGATGAACTCATCGCGAAGGTGCAGTCGTCGAAGGCTTCGAACGATGTGAAGACCATGGCCGTCGCCAAGCTCACAGCGCTGAAGTCGCAGATGTCGGCCGGTGGCGTCATCTCACGCGACTCGGTTCAAGCTGCGCTTGCCGAGGTGCAGCAACTCGTCGGTGTGGGCGAGCGACCCAAGACGCCGCCCTCCACCTTGCCCGGCACGGTCGGCATCGACCCGACCGCCGCACCCGAGGCGGAGAGTTCAACCGAGTCCACCGAGGTCACCGGCTCGAGCGAACCCGGTTCGCCCGAGGCAGGCCCACGTCCGCTCAGCGATGCCGAGAAGGCCAAGGTGCTGGTGCGTATCGACGAGGCGCTCGCCAAGGTGGAGGCATCGGCCGCAGCCGAAGATGCCAAGACTGCAGCCACCGCCATCCTCACCGAACTGAAGGGCCACCTCACGGCAGGCGACCCGGTCACCCGCGACGACGTGCGCAAAGCATTCGAGGCCGTGAACAAGCAGATCCCCGCCACCGTGGCTCCACCTGCTGGTGGCGGCGAGGGCGGCGAGCATGGCACCCACGGTCGATCTGTGGCCGTGGTCGATGCCTTGATTGCGAAAATCGGAACCTCGAACCTGCCCGACGACGTGAAGGCCGCGGCCATTGCCCAGTTGACCGAACTACGCGACTCGCTGGCGGCAGCGGGCGACGATGGCGGCAAGACGCCCGAGCAGATCATCGCCCAACACGAAGCTCAACGCATCGCCCGGATGAAGAGCCACCTCGCGGCCGCCATCGGCCGAGTGAAGGAGTTCGCCACCAAGGTGTCCACCTCGGGGGCGCCCGGAGCCGACCAGCTTGCGGCCGTAGCAAACGATCAGCTCGACTCGCTCACGAGCAAGCTCGTCGCCGCCACCACCGTCGCCGAACTGCGCAGCATCTTCGAAGAAGTGAAGAACGTGCGGCGTACCTTGCGCGATGCGCTGCCGGCACCCACCGGCACCGAGCCCACTGGCAGCGTGCCCGAAAGCACCGTGCCTGGCGCCAGCACGCCCGAGTCGAGCGTGCCCGAAGGCACCGAGCCTGGCGCCAGCGCGCCCGAGAGCACCGAACCGGCCGTCACCACCGGCTGATCAACGGCTGCACACCACGGGCGCAGCCACCAACCATCACGGCCCGATGGGCCTCCCCGAAGAACGGCGGTCGAACTCGCCGTCGCGGTACAGCGAGGCTCGATTCATCATCGGGGCCATCTCGCCTGAGGTGGTGTCGCCGTGGTGCACGCACACCCGGTGCAGGATGCGCCACTCGTCGCCGCGCTTTTCGTAGAGGTCGAGGTAGCGGCCGTACCAGGTGTCGATCACGTTGCTGTCGACCCTGCCGAGGTTGGTGATGTTGTAGATCTCGCCACGGGCATGCACGCCGTCGGGGTCGAGCTCGATCTGGTGGGTGTAGATCGAGTGCATCGTCCACCGCCAGCGGTCGTGGGCCGTCATGCAGTAGTCGACGAAGTCGTGCGCGTTGCCGTTGAAGCTCCCGTGCTCGTCGATGGCCTCGGGCCAATACGCCGAACGCATCCAGTCGGCATCGAGACGATCGAGGCCGTGGCTGTAGCGCATCGCGCAGTCGCGAATGGCCTCGCGGTCGGACAGTTGTTGCAGGGTGTATGCCACGACGTGCTCCTATCGAACGATGGCGTCGACGCCATCCCAAGTCTCGGCCGCAGCAGCGATGCGGTTGAAGAACGTGAGCATGCCGCCCGCCGGATCGACGAACTCGACGTACGGCACACCGCAACTACCGGTCACGTAGAGGAACTCGTTGCCGTTAGCGGTGACACCTTCCTGCACCACCTCGGCACCCGTGCTCACGAAGTGATCGCGGGCTCGGGCCACATCGGCCCAGTAACACACGTGGTGCATGCCGGTGCCGCCCGCCTCGAGAAACTCGCGATACAGCGACGGCACGCTGAGGTCGGGCTCGATGAGTTCGATCTGTTGGGTGCCCGATTGCGCCAGGCCCATTCGCGATCGCATCGGCACCGTGTCGCCGCGGTAGTTGGTGCCGTCGATGGACACGTCGAACAGGAACCAGGGGCCCACACCTTGCACGCGGGCCCACTCGCGGGCCGTTGCTTCGATGTCGCTCACGATGAACGCCGATTGGCGGATCGGGCCGAGCCAGGTGGGATGAGTCATCGATACTCCTTCGAGGTTGGATGGGGCGCGTCAGCGCACACCCAGGGTGTGGTCGAGCCAGTCGTGGTAGTGCTGAATACGTACTTCGTCGTCGCACAGGCGCGCCGTGTCGAACCCGCGCGAGCGCATACCGCGCTGCACATCACGGATGAGATGGATGTCTTGATCGATGGTGATGGTCATCGTCTTGCGGCCGGCGATGATGTCGTCTTGGTCGAACTCGTCGTGCTCGGGCCGGGTGACGGGTTCCACGAGCGCCGGGTTCGCCGGCTCGAACGGTACGCCGGCCTGCTCGGCCACCTCGGCACGCGGTTGCATGGTGAAGGTGAACTTGTCCCACAGACACTTCTCGGCATCTGTCGGATGCGGACGCGCCCGGGTGATGAGCGCGCTATCGGGCTGCACGGTGATCATCGTGTTGGGGAAGATGTTGTATTGCTCGATATCGGTGAGCCGCTCGTCGGTGAGCAACTGGTAGTCGAAGCCCAACCGTGGCCCGGCATCGCGGCGCAACTTCTGCACATCGGCCCGAATGTCGAGTACCCGACCCTCGTACTCGGCTGGGTCGGCGCCGTACATCTTCAACTGATGCTCGAGGTAATAGTTGGGCGACTCGGGAATCGGCAACCGGGTGTTCACGATGTGGCCATCGATGGTGACTGCGGTGTGGCCGTTGGCGAACAGGTCGATCTGCGCGGTGGGGCAATCGAACAACATCTTGTGCTGCGGATGGATGTGCTCGACGTGGTAGAGCTCGCCGAAGTTGTCGAACACCGCTTTCCAGTTGCAGTCGAGGTGGCAGGTCTGGTCGCCCACCAGCGTCATGTCGTGCAGCCGGTAGGGCGCGACGCGATCGATGGTGAGATTCAAGAACTCGGCCAACGGTGGCGCATCGGCATCCATGCAGATCCACACCAAACCGGCCCACACCTCCACACGCACCGGCTTGAGCGACCGTTCGGTCCGGTCGACACCACCGGTGAAGCGTTCGTGGTCGGGCACCACGGTGAGGCGACCGTCGGGGCGATACGTCCAGCCGTGGTACGGGCAGACAAAGCTCTTCACGCAGCCCGACGGCTCACACGCCAGGCGCATACCGCGGTGTTGGCACACGTTGTAGAACGCGCCGAGCGCACCCTCGGCCGACCGGGAGATGAGGATCGATTCGTTGGCGATGTCGAACACCATGAACTGCCCGGGTTCGGCGACGTCGCGCTCGAGGCAGGCGAACAGCCACACCTTCGACCACAGCTCAGCCTGCTCGCGGGCCATCCACTCGGGCGAGAGGTAGCGCTCGGCGGTGAGTTCCCCCGGCTCGACGGGCGCTGGCTGATGCACGATGGTCGGTCGTGCCACGACGCGTTCCATGCGATTCCCCTTCGATCACATTCCACTCAGAGTTTGGCGAGCTGTCCACCATCGATGACGATGTCGTGCCCGTTGATCATCGTTGCCGCGTCGGAGCACAGAAATAGCACCGTGCGCGCCACGTCGGCCGGATCGACGAAACGACCTGTGGGATTCAACTGGCGCAGCGCAGCGGAAACGGCGTCGGCGCCCTGCGAAACCAGCGGTGCCGCAACGTCGGTTGCGGTAGGCCCCGGCGAGACGGCATTCACTCGAATGCCCTGGCCCACGTACTGCAGCGCCGCCTGGCGAGTGAGGCCGATCACCCCGTGCTTGGCCGCCACATACGCCGGGCTCGCCCGCTCACTGCCCCGATGCCCCACCGTCGAGGCGTTGTTCACGATCACTCCGCCGGTGCCACCTACGATCATCGCGGCGATCTCGGCGCGCATACAGCGGAACACGGCCGACAGATTCACCGCGATCATCTCGTCCCAAGCGTCATCGGCATATCGATGCATCTCGTGCATGCGGTCGAAGATTCCGGCGTTGTTGAAGGCGATGTCGAGTCGACCGAACATGGCGACCGTTTCCTGCACCAGTGCTTCGATATCGGCTGCGACGCGTAGGTCGGCGCCGATGAACGTTGCGGAGCCGCCATCCGCGGCGATGGCTGCCACCACCTCATCGCCGAGTTCGCTGCGCCGACCAGTGACCACCACGGTTGCGCCCGCCGCGGCGAGCACGCCCGCGGTGGCTCGGCCGATACCGGCGGTGGAACCGGTGACGAGAGCCACCTTGCCTGCCAGCGATGTGCTGGCGTCTGATGTTGTGCGCTCTGCCGACACTGCGTTCCCTTCGTCTGATGGTCAGCCTTTCAGATGGCTCTGTGGCCCTCGCTACGCGGCCCGACTGCCACCGATATCGTGCCCACGGCTAGGTTGTGGCACATGTTCAGTCAAAAGACTTCGGTGGGGTTGCTCGCACTGTGTTGCCTCGGCGTGTCTGCGTGCGGATCGACCGCCACGAGCACTGCCACCAGCGCTCCAGCCACCACCGGCGCCGCAACCACCATGCCGGCCACCACCGTGCCGGCCACCAGCGCAGCGCCCACCACGACAGCGGGTGCAGCGCCACGCGAACTGCGCGATGTCCGCTACTGCGAAATCTTGCTGCTCACCAAGCCTGCCGACCATCTGGTGGGCAATGTGTGGACCACATCGAGCCGCAACTTCTGCCCCGACGAGCAGTGGAAGGCCATCGACCTCACCAAGGTGAAGACCGACAAGGGTGCGCTCGCCGCCATCGCCAACGGCCCGCGGCACTGGACGCTCGACCACATCGTCACCGACATCGTGAAGACAGCGCCCGTCGACACCTTCGGGTCGCTGGAGATGATCAATGCCGCCACCATCGACTTCGGCACCACCCTGCCGAGCACCAACCCCTACGCCGAGCGCACTGTGAACCGCAAGACCCTGTTCCAGTTCAGCGCAGGTGCGCCCGTGTTCGAACTGACCAGCCCCGAGGGCAAGAAATACGTGATGCAGTCGTACTCGTTGATGATCGACCCGACGCAGACCATCGACACCCTGGCCGGTCTCGCAACGAAGTTGAAGCTCCCGGCCGGGTGGAGTTTCGCTTCGCGCACACTCACCAGCAACCTCGATGTCACCGATGTGGACGGGAAGGCCACGGTCATCCAAGACGACCTCGCCAACACCTACCAATTCGAGAACACCGCGCCGTAAGGCGCGTCGATCGTCAGAGCCGATCGGCCGGGTACTCGGCGAACGAGGCCTTGAACACGCCCTGGTGCAAGAGCACCGTGGCCACCATGGTGCCAGCAGCATCGACGAGTCGACTCCGGGTCCAGTAACTCTCCACGCGGCGGCTCTGCCCCACGCCCACGATCTCGTGTGTGACCGTGAACTGCTCGCCCACGAACACCGGGGCGTGACGCTTCACTTCGAGATCGATGAACAGGCCCACGGCCGGCCCACGCACCGGGAAGTGGGCGCCCACTTTGTGCGCCAACACACTGAGCATTTCGGTGGGCACCACGGCCCTTCCCCACGGTGACGGTTCGCCGGGCACGTACCACGGCGAGGGTTCGGTGATGTAGCGCATCTTGTCGGCGAGACTGAACGGGTAGAGGTTGCCGTTCCATTCATCGAAACCCATCGACGTGGCGGCTGGCGGCGTGGTGCTGCCAAGGGTGAGCCCGTCGACGATGAACAGTTCGCCCGGGTCTTTCGCCAGCATCGCGGCCATGCGCGCGTTGAGTTCGGTGGGCTCATCGCCGAGGGTGAGCGATGCGGTGAGCACTGGTTCACCGGTGGCCTTCACGGCGCGACCCCGGGCCGATACCGGGCCCAACGGGGTGAGCGATGCCTGCACCTGTTCGCCCTCCACCACCATCGTCTCGAAATGGGCGCTGATACAACCCTGCTCGAACCACGCCGGCCCGAACACCTCCACCGCCAAGGGGTCGAACTGACTGAAATGCGTAGGGCCCTCGATGGGTGCGCCCGGCAGGCCGAGCTTGTCGGCAGTGGCGTCGTCGTGCACGCTGGTGTGCCCGTCGTACTCCTGCTCGGCCAACATCTGCTTCGGGGCACGCATGGGGCCGACGAGTGTGTTGGCATCGCGGGTGATGGGTGTGGGAAAGCCCTGCGTCATCCCCTCATTGTTCCACGGTGTCGATGGGCAAGACTGAGGCGATGAGCAACGACATCAGGCCCTTCACCATCGCCGTGCCCGATGAGGTGCTCGCCGACCTCCGCGACCGGCTCGCCCGTACCCGCTGGCCCGATCAGATACCCGGCACCGAGTGGACGTACGGAACCGACCTGAACACACTGCGCGATCTGTGCGACTACTGGCGCACCGAGTTCGACTGGCGTGCCGCCGAGGCCGAACTGAACCGCTGGTCGCAGTTCACCACCGACATCGACGACCTGCATGTGCACTTCATTCACGCACGCAGCCCGCACCCCGATGCCATGCCGCTCATCATCACCCACGGATGGCCTGGGTCGATCGCCGAGTTCCGCAACATCATCGGGCCGCTCACCGACCCCACCGCATTCGGCGGGAACGCTCGTGACGCCTTCCACGTGATTGCGCCCTCGATACCGGGTTACGGGTTCAGCGGCCCCACGAACGTGACCGGCGTGAACATCCGCCGCGTAGCGGCCACCAACGCTGCACTCATGGCTCGCCTCGGCTACACCCGCTATGGGGCACAGGGCGGCGACTGGGGTGCGGTTGCCACCTCCCACCTCGGGCAACTCGACCCCGAGCACCTCTACGGCATCCACGTGAACATGGCCATTCCTCGCGCGCCTCAGGGCGACCCGATGGCCGGCGTGGAGCCGCATGAGATGCAGGGCCTCGCCGATACCGCTCACTTCCGCGATCACGAAACCGGCTATCAACGAATCCAGGGCACCAAGCCGCAAACGCTGGCCTATGGCCTGAACGATTCACCCGCTGGCCTCGCCGGTTGGATCCTCGAGAAGTTCCGCACCTGGAGCGACTGCGGGGGTGATGTGTTCAGCCGGTTCACCCGCGACGAACTGCTCACCAACATCACCATCTACTGGGTCACCGGCACCATCAACTCGTCGATCCGCCTCTACTACGAAACGATGCGCCACGGCAGCCTGGGTGCCATCGAGGGCAGAGTGGAAGTGCCCACCGGCATCGCCCTGTTCCCGAAGGAAGTGAACCGGCCGCCGCGAGTGTGGAGCGAACAGCTCTACAACGTGGTGCAGTACACGGCCATGCCCTCGGGTGGCCACTTCGCCGCCATGGAGGAACCCGAGTTGTTGGTGGCCGATATCCGCTCGTTCTTCCAGCGGTTCCGCTGAACTCCAACCCTGGGCGGCGACTACTTCGCGGTGAAGCGAATGGGGAGCCGCTTCATGGGCCGCAGGAACACGCTGGGGTCGTGCGCTGGCTGAGGCATCGGCTCGGCGAGCTCGAAACCGTCGAGCCGGTCGAGCAGCATGGTGAACGCACTGTGCATCTGCTGACGAGCCAATGCGGCACCCACACAGAAGTGTGCACCGAAGCCGAACGCCACATGATTGCGTGCGTTCGGACGGGTGATGTCGAACCGTTCCGGTTCGTCGAACACGCGCGGGTCGTGGCCGGCTGCACCGAAACGCATCATCACTGCTGAGCCTTCAGGAATCGCCACACCAGCCACTTCCATCGGACACGTGGCCTTGCGCCACAACCCTTGGACGGGGCTGTCGAAGCGCAATACCTCCTCGATGAAGTTGGTCATCAGGTCGGGTTGCTCACGCAGCAGCGCTTGCTGGTCGGGATAGCGCACCAACAACCACATCGCACTCGACAACGCACCCGTGGTGGTTTCGAACCCGCCAGTGACCAATTGATGGAGCAGGTCTTGCATCTCGGCCATCGTGAACGGCTGCTCGTCGTCGCGGTGGGCATGCACCAGCATCGAGATGAGGTCGCCGGTGGGTTGCTCACGGCGCTTTTCGAACTCGGCCGCCAGGAAGTGTTGCGCCTCGAGTTCGAGCTCTGCCTCGGCGATGGCTTCGTCGACGCTGAGCGGACGATTGGCCTGGGCCAGCATCGCTTCGGCCCACCGGCGGAAGCGGCGATAGTCGGCGCGGTCGAGCCCCAACTGCTCGGCGATGAAGATGCCGGGCAGTGGCAGCGCGAAGTCGGCCACGAACTCGCAGCTTCCGGCGGCAGCGAACCGATCGACGAGCTCGGTGATGATGCTCTCGATGTACGGCGTGAAGCCGCGCACCGTGGCCGGGGTGAACACCCGGTTGAGCAGTTTGCGGTAGCGGGTGTGCACCGGGGGGTCGGTGCGCTGCAGGGTGGCCTGCCGCGGCCAACCGCGTTCGGCGAGCACCTGATGGTGGGCGATGGCCGCGTCACTGGCCTTGCCGGGGCGAGCCGGCTGACTGGAGAAACGCTCGATGTCCATCAGCGATTCGCGCAGTTCGGCATGTCCACCGATGACGAATTGATTGAGGCCCGGCTCGTGCCACACCGGGCACTGCGCCAGACGCTCGGCGTAATAGGCGAACGGGTCGTCCTGCACTGCGGGTTCGTGGAGACCGGGCATGAGGCGAACCCTACGGCGGCAACACCCGGCAATCAGGGTCGGACGGGTGGGGAGGGTGAGACCTACTGGACGGCATCGGTACACATCACACGGTCTGAGAGAGGGTCGACAGGACGTCCGTACCGAATGATCTGCAGTTCGTCAAGACGCCTCTGCGGGGTGTCGATACTCCCGTTGAAGCACGTTGAACAAGGAGACGTAGTGGCTGCTCGCGCAGATCTCGAACACGTACTACGCCGAACCGAATTCGTCGCGCGTCCCGAGCGTTTGAACGAGTTGGCGTCGATGAGCATCGACCAGGCCGTCGACAACATCCTCGACTTCGGCCCCAACGCCAACCCACGGTTTCCCGGTGCCATCTTGGCGAACCGTGACGCAAGCTGGCAGACCTTCGTCGACGCGTGGGCGTGGTGGATGGGCAACATGGTGCACCTCCCTCGGCCGATGCAAGAGAAGATGACCCTGTTCTGGCACGGGCACTTCACCAGTTCGCTGTTCTCCGGTATTCGCAGTGTGGGGCACATCGCCCAGCAGAACCAGCTCTACCGCGACCTGGCTCTCGGCAACCTGCTCACACTCACACAGCGCATGGCACTGGAACCGGCCATGGTGGTGTACCTCAGCAACGACTTGAACGTGAAAGGTTCGCCCAACGAGAACTTCGCTCGTGAACTGCTCGAACTGTTCACCCTGGGCATCGGTAACTACGCCGAGTCCGACGTAGAGGCTGCAGCGCGAGCCTGGACCGGGCACGGTGTTGGTCCCTTCGGCGACTGGACGTATCGCTTCTCGGCCGACCGTCACGACTCGGGCATGAAGACCTTCTTCGGCGTGACCAAGAACTGGAACGGGCCCGACATCATCGACCACGTCCTGCGCGACAACCCCACCAAGCGGCGCATTGCGGCACGGTTCATCACCAACAAGCTGTGGAGCTTCTTCGCCTATCCGGGTGGGCCTGCGACGGTGATCGACGCGCTCACCGACGTGTTCGTGGCCAACAACCTCGAGCTGAAGCCATTGCTGAAAGCCTTGCTCACGCACCCCGAGTTCTACAGCACCACGGCCCGGCAAGGGCTGGTTCGCACCCCCACCGATTTCCTCGCCGCGATCATTTATCACACGGGTATCGACCCCATGGTCACCGACGGTGCATGGCTCAGCGAGTACATGGGCCAACGCCTGTTCAACCCACCCAATGTGGCCGGGTGGAAGGCCAACGCGTACTGGCTCAACACCAGCGCCATCAGCGGCCGAGCGCTGGCGGCGCGGCGAGTGACCTGGAACCTGCGCGGTGACAGCAGGTTCGACTACCTGAACACCCTCAGCATCAGCGACACCATCGATGCCACGGCAGCAATGTTCGGTATCACCTCGATGTCGGCCACCACACGAGCTGGTCTCGCGTATGCGCAACGTGCCGAACGCGAGGCACACGGCGCCAACAGCTGGTGGGCACCCACCAACTTGCTCACCATGACCATGCTCACACCTGAATTCAACATGGCATGAACCGCCAGCCTGCTCGCCCGGAGACACTCGATGCTCAGCCGTGACCACACCGCCGATGAGGCGCGTCGACTGCTCGCTGCGCCCAGCCCCGACCTGTCGGCGGGAGTCGGCAGCCTCAGTCGCCGTCGCTTCCTGCAAGCCGTGGGCATGGGCGTTGCGGGGGGTGCCCTTGCAGGCACCATGGCCGACGGCGTGTTGTCCAGCGCTCACGAGGCATTCGCCAGCCAGCCCGTGGCACCCACCGACGGCATCCTCGTCACGATCATGTTGTACGGCGGTAACGACGGCCTCAACACCGTGGTGCCGTACAGCGATGGCAACTATTACTCGCAACGCGGCGCTGTGGCCATCGCACCATCCGATGTGTTGCGCATCAACAACTCCGTGGGCCTGCACCCGAACCTCGGCTTCGTGAAGTCGCTGTACGACACCGGCCAGGTCGCTGTGGTGCAAGGTGTGGGTTACCCCAACCCCGATCTCTCGCACTTCGCGTCGATGGGTACGTGGATGAACTCGAGCTTCGTCGGCGGGGCGACGCCCACCGGGTGGATCGGCCGCTGGCTCGACGGGCTGCCTGTCGGCACCGCCGACATGGCGGCAGCCACCATCGACACGTCGGTGGCCCTCCATCTGCTCGGTCGGCAGCGTCGTGGCTTCGCCGTGTCGCCTGTGGGCAACAGTTTCGGCCAGCTTCGTGATCCGCAAGACCTGCGCATGTACGACGGGTTCCGCACCATGGCGTCGGCAGCTTCGGGCCACGGTGCTCTGCACGACATGTTCGCCGCCACCATGCAGCGTCAGCTCACGGTGGCCGACCAAGTGGCCCCCGTGTTCAACAACGCGCTGCCCGACCACGCCTTCCCGCGCAAGATGACCATGGCAGCTCGGCTCATCAACGCCGACCTCGGCCTGCGCGTGGTCGACATTCCGTTCGACTCGTTCGACAGCCACGGTAAGGAACTCGGCGACCACGGTGTGCTTCTCGCCGATCTCGACGCCGGTATCCGCGCCTTCATGACCGAACTCGACCCGCGCTTTCGCGATCAGGTGACGCTCATGACGATGTCGGAGTTCGGCCGCACGTCGTATTCCAATGGCTCGGCAGGCACCGACCACGGCACGGCCAGCAGCATGTTCGTGATCGGCAGCCGAGTTCGCGGCGGTCTGTACGGCTCGCAACCGATCTTGGCGGGCCTCAGCCGCTGGGATCGCATGGTGCACACCCTCGACTTCCGCGCGGTGATCGGCAGTGTTGTCGACGGCTGGTTGGGCGGCGGCGGGAGCACCATCGTGGAAGGCAATTTCGAAGCACTCAACCTGTTCACCGCGGCCCCGGCCGGTGTTCCCAGCGACCAACCCTCGGTGCCCGCCGTGGTGTTGCCCGACTCACAAGCCAGCGGCTTCGAAGCACTCAACCCGGTGCGTGTGATCGACACCCGCGATGGCACCGGCGGGCGCTCCATACCGCTTCGTGCACAGGAATCGTGGGCGTTTCCGTTGGCGGGTCACTACGGCATTCCTGCCAACGCCGTGGCGGTAGCACTGAACGTGACCACGGTGAATGCCACCCAGGACACCTTCGTCACCGTGTACCCGCACGGAGAGGCACGCCCGGTGGCGTCGAACCTCAACCCCGCGCCGGGTGCGGTCACCCCCAATCTGGTGATCGCGCGTGTCGGCCTCGCTGGTGCCATCGAGATCTACAACAACACCGGCACCGTGAATGTGATCGCCGATGTGGTCGGGTATTTCACGCCCGACAGCGATTGCGGTTTGTGCACCATCGACCCTGCCCGACTGGTCGACACACGCGACGGTACCGGCGGGTTCACCAGCCCGATCGAGGCCGGGCAGTGGATCGACGTGCAGGTCACCGGCATCGCCGGCGTGCCCGATAACGCCCAGTCGGTGGCCCTCAACATCACGGCCACCCAGCCCACAGCGGCGAGTTACCTCACCGTGTGGCCCACCGGCGACACCATGCCGTTGGCATCGAGCGTGAACATGGCCCCAGGGCAGACCATCCCCAACATGGTGCTCGCCCGAGTGGGCACTGGCGGCAAGGTGAGCATCTTCAACGCCGCCGGTAGCACACATGTGGTGGTCGACGTGTTCGGAGCGTTCTGCGAAGGTGCAACCTCGCGTTTCGTACCAGTGTCACCCCAGCGTGCGCTCGACACGCGCAGCGGTGTGGGTGCTCCACAGGGCCGTGTGAGCAGGGGCGAGGTGCCGGTCACCCTGGCCGGGCGCAGCGGTGTTCCCGCCACCGGATGCTCCGCCGTGTTGATGAACGTGACCGCGGTGCTCGCCAGTCAAGGCACCTTCGTCACGGTGTTTCCATCGGGGCGCAGCCGACCCGCTTCATCGAATCTGAACGTCGTCTCAGGTCAGGTGGTGCCCAACATGGTGCTCGCCCGCTTGGGCGATGACGGCTCCAGTGTGCTGTACAACAACTCGGGCACCATCGACCTGGTGGCCGATGTGATGGGGTATTTCACCCTCTGATCAGCAGTCTCTTGCGAGGTTGCTCGCCGCGGATGGTGAACTTCGCGACGCACATGGTGACGCAGCGTCACCCGTGGCCCATACATCGTCAAGGCCTCTCGCGAATTCTCAGAGAGTGCGCAAGATGGCCAGCAGAGCGTGGCGCCTGTACCGCTGTGCGGGAACTGTCATTCCCATCACTGACGAGTAATCGCCGAGAGGAACCGCCATGACCGCACAAACACCCCGCCCGAGCCGCCGCTTCCGCATCATCACCGCCACCTCAGTGGTGATCGTCGCTGCAGCCATGGCCGCGGGCACCTCGAGTGTGTCGGCGGCCGGCACGGTCAAGGCACCCACCACCACGGTCAAGGCAACCACCACCACCGTGAAGGCAACCACGACCACGGTCAAGGCAACCACCACCACTGTTGCAAACACCCTCAGCGGCGGCGGACTCTCCTACACCAAGCCCAAATGACCCACTCATCCATCGTGCCAGGCACGTCGTGATCTGAACAGTCGATCGGGTACTGACAATTCGTGTGAAGGGTGAGTCGAATCTCGACTCACCCTTCACTCATGTTCAGTGGCAAATGTGCCGAAAACGATCAGAGCATTTCGGTGAGGAGGTGATGCAGTGACTGAGTCGGTAGCGGAACACGATGACGAGGGGTCCGCTGCGCCTCACGACGCCCCCAGTCGGGCGACCTCGGCCCTGCTCGCCTATGGCGTTGCGCTCATCGCAGTGGGTCTCACCGTGGCCCGCCTCACGCTCTGGCATTCGTCTCCAATCCTGGAGAGCCCCTGGTGGGCGGCGCCGCTCATCTGTGCCGGGTTTCTCGGTTCCCAGCTGCTCAAAGTAGACATTGAAGGGCACAACTCGGTATACAACTTCACGCTCACCGAGGTACCGATGGCGATGTCGTTGGTCTTCCTCGACGTGCGCTCGACCATTGCCGTGCGCGTGGTGGCCGAGTTGCTGGTCTTCGGCATTGCGCTAGCCCGGTCGTTCAATCGACACGGCGGCCCGGTCTTGGCGTTCAACCTCGGCCTCCGGGTGTGCAGTGTGGTGGCCGCCTTCGGCCTTCGTTCAGTGCTCGGCGATGCGACGAGTTGGAACAATCGCTCACTGCTCGGCCTCATCGTCATTCTCGTGTTGATCTCGATGCTCGAAGATTTGCTCACCTGGTTCGCCCTCGGCATCGTGGCCGGCGACGATCGCCCGAGGTTGCTCGGTCGGTTGATGATCGACGTACCACGGCACCTCATCGTGGGCGTGACCGGCGTGATCGCCACCGCCTTCACCGTGGCGTGGCCAAAGCTGGCAGTCGTGTTCCTGGTACCGCTGTTCGGCGTGTTCCTGGTGCTGCGCAGCCATCAAAAGACCGCTCAGCGCCTCCACGACCTCGAAGACCTGCACCTGTTGTCGGCGTCGATCGGCCGGGCCCTGCGGCCCCAGGAAGTGGTCGACGTTGCGCTCGAGGAGATCTCACACCGCCTTCGCTGCAGCCGCGTGGCCCTGGTGCAATTCGGACTCGAGGTACACACGCGCCCGATCATGACGTGGATCGGCGCGCCCATCGATGGCCTCGAGGTGCTCGCCAGCACGGCGAGCGAGGGCACCGAGCCACCCGAGGCACGGTTGGTCACCATCGCCGAACTGAACGAGATGGGAATCACGCTCGGCAGCGAACTCGACTCCACGAACGCGATCCTGGCTCCGCTCTTCGACAACGAGGTCGTCATCGGCGTCTTCCTCGTCGCTGACCGCTTCGGCGCGACCGAAATGTTCGACGATGGCGAAGTGGTGCGCCTCGCCGCAATCGCCGATCGCGTGGCATTGACCTTGCGCAACACGATGCTGCACGACCAGATCGCCCACGAAGCACTCCACGATCACCTCAGCGGCCTCCCCAACCGAGTGTGGTTCGAGCGACACATCACCGATGTACTGGCCGATGAATCGAGGGCCGGTTCAACTGCCCTGCTGCTGGTGGGTGTGAGCCGCCTCCGCGAGGTGAACGCCACCCTCGGCCACATGGCTGGCGACGAAATGCTCACCGGCCTCGCGCATCGTCTCTGCGACGTTGTGGGCGGTGAAGGTTTGGTGGCCCGAACCGCCGGTGACGAATTCTCAGTGCTCGTCGACCTTCGCACCGGCGTCGACACCGTGGCGCTTGGCCGGCGCATTCTCGCTGCCGGTGAATTGCCATTGCAGGTGGGCGGCTACGACGTGCACGTCACCTTGAACGTCGGTTACGTCGATGCCAACTCGATGATCGAGAACGGCATCACGGTGCTACGGCGAGCCGACATCGCCATGCAGGAAGCGAAGGTTAAGCACACGTCGATCGAGCCGTTCCGCGCCGACATCGACCGGCACACACCCGATCGGCTGTCGATGCTCGGCGACCTGCGCGCTGCCATCGAACACCGCACCCTCGAGGTGTACTTCCAGCCGAAACTCGACCTGCGTACCGGCATGGTGGTGGGCGCCGAGGCACTGGTGCGCTGGCCGCACCCCGTACTCGGGTTCGTGCCTCCACCCGAGTTCGTGGCTCTGGCCGAGAGCACCGGCCTCATCACCTCGCTCACCCGCCTGGTGCTCGAGCGAAGCGTGGAAGCGACACGGCTCTTCGACGAACTCGGCTACCGCCTTGCGGTATCGGTGAACCTCTCGACGCTCGATCTTCTCGATGAAACGTTGCTGCCCTTCGTGGAGTCGACGCTGCTGGCCCACGCACTGCCCGCCGACCAGTTGGTGGTGGAGATCACCGAGACCTCCCTGTTGGCAGAGGGTCCGCGCACCATGGCCACCGCGCTCGGGTTCCAGAGCATGGGTGTGGGTCTGTCGATCGACGACTTCGGCACCGGCTTCTCCTCGCTCAGCTATCTGCGCACCTTGCCTGCGTCGGAGATCAAGATCGACCAGAGCTTCGTGGCCAACCTCTGCACCGATGCCCGCGACGAAGTGATCGTGCGTTCCACCATCGACCTCGGCCACAACCTGGGGCTGAAGGTGGTGGCCGAAGGTGCCGAGACCGGTGAGACGATCGACCGCTTGCGGGCACTCGGTTGCGACTTGGTGCAGGGTTACGGCATCAGCCGGCCGATGTCGCTGCCGCGGTTCTTGGTGTGGCTCAACTCGGGCGTGTTCCCTGTCGCTCCGTGCGAAGCGGCCCGGGGTGTGCTGCGGGTGCCGAGCTACGCGGTCGACCCCAACGAAGGCAGGTAACCGTCGAGATCGGCCGGGAGCACGCCGGGGTCGTGGTCATGCGTGAGATCAGCGATGTCGGTGCCACGATGCGGCCAGCCCAGC
>JBAXQV010000056.1:0-16130 GCA_037131575.1 Actinomycetota bacterium | reverse complement strand
CCGGTCACACGTACACACCGGTCACACATACACACCTAGGCCGAACACCACCAGCCACAGCACCCCGAGCACCTGCAGAGTGCGATCGGCGATGAAGATCTCCTCGGGTGCCGCACCATGGCCCTGTTCGAGCACCAAGAGGTATCGCAACAACGCCATGGCCATCGGCACGATCGACAACTCATAGAACGGCCAATTGGTTCCGGCCATCTCTTTGGTGTTGAACGCCCACATGCAGTACGACACCAACGCCGCACCGCAACTTATCGACAGCACCGTGCGGAGATACTCGGTGGTGTACTCGCCGAGGGTGGCGCGGGTACCCGCACCATTACCGAGATCGCGAAGTTCGGCATACCGCTTCCCGGTGACGATGAACATCGAACCGAACGAAGTGGTGAGCAGGAACCACGTGCTCATCGGCACGTTGGTGGCAACCGCGCCGCCGATGGCGCGGACCACGAACCCAGCTGCCACCGCCACGAGATCGACCACGGCGATGTGCTTGAACACCTTGCTGTACAACGACGTGATCACCACATAGGTGGCAACCACGATCATGGTCTGCCACCGCGCCACGGCCGAGAACCCGATACCGCCGACGAGCAACACCGTGCCCACCACACGGGCCAGGGCCATGGGAACCGCTCCGCTGGCAATGGGCCGATTGCACTTCGTGGGGTGCACCCGGTCGCTGTCGTAATCGAGGATGTCGTTCCAGTAATAGGTGCCGCTGCTCACCATGCAGAACGCGATGAAGGCGACGATGGCTGGCCAGAGGTGCGACAGGTTGTTGAGCACGCCCGCTGCGCCGGGCGCAGCGAACACGAGCAGGTTCTTCGCCCATTGCTTGGGCCGGGCCTCGCGCAGCAGGGCCTTGCCGAGCGCTGCATTCATCGTGATGCTCCCGCGTCGGGGGCGGACGACTCGGGCGACGGCACGGCTTGCACCGTAGTTCCCTTCACCCAGATGGCGTGGGAGGCTGCACCCAGCAGTTCGGTATCGCCCTTGCTATCGCCGTACGCCCAGAGTTCGGCGTCGTCGAGCCCTTCGGCAGCCAACCAGGTGCGCAGGCGAACCACCTTCTCGGGGCCTCGGCAATTGGCACCCACCAAGGCACCGAGATAGCGAGCATCGGCCACCGCTACATCGGTGCACAGCGCCCGTTCGATACCCAGCGTGGCTGCCAAAGGGTCGAGGTACGAACGCAGCGAGGCCGACACCATCACGGTGCGATGACCCATCGCCTGATGCCAGCGCAGCCGCGCCACCGTGTCGGGCCGCAACCACTGCTCGGCAACCATGGCCGCGAACTCGCGACCGTGCGCATCGACCTCGTCGACCGACCGACCGCGATACACGCCGCCCACCATCACTTCCTTCAGTTGATCGCGATCGCGCCGCAGCACGCTGCCGGTCGTACCGACGGGTTGACGCGCGGCAGCCACGAGCAAGCCGCGCTTTCCACCGAGTCGTTCGAGGAAGGGCCGTACGCAGTCGCGCACGGTGAGGGTTCCATCGACGTCGAACGCTGCAACCACCGGCCGAGTGCTCATAGCTCGTCGATCATGTCCCAGAAGTGGGGCCAACTCTTCGACACCACGTCGGGGTCGGCCACTTCGATACCGGGAACAGCGAGACCCATGAGCGCAAACGACATGGCCAGTCGATGATCGTGATGTGTCTGCAGCACCGCCGGGTGCGGAAGGCCCGGGCGGATGACGAGCCCGTCGGCGGTCTCTTCGGCATCGACCCCCGCGCGACGCAATTCGGCCGACAGATCGCCGAGCCGGTCGCTCTCCTTGGCACGAATGAAGCCCACACCGCGGATGGTCGTAGGAGTGTCGGCGAACGGGGCGACGACCGAAAGTGTGGGCACCAGATCGCTGATGTCGACCATGTCGATGTCGATGCCGCGTAGTCGGCCGTCTCGAGTGACCGTGGTGCCACGAGCGTTCACCACCACATCGCAGCCCATATCGGCCAACACCTGAGCGAACAGTGCGTCACCCTGGAGAGAATCGGCGCCGAGACCTGGCACGTGAACCGTGCCGCCCACGATGGCCGCCGCTGCCAACGGATAACTCGCCGAACTGGCATCGGGTTCGACGTGGTAGTCGGTGGCCCGGTAGCGCCCGGCGGGAACCACGACGTGCTGCTCGCCCACCTCCACACCGTTCACCCCGAAGGCAGCCATCACGGCCGCAGTGATGCCCACATACGAACGCGACACCAACGGCGTGGTGAGGTCGATACGCACACCATCGGCCAGATACGGAGCGATGAGCATGAGCGCCGTGATGTACTGGCTCGACACGTCGCCACGAATGGCAAGGTTGGCGTTTCGTACACCCTGCAACGGGCCGCGCACCGTCACCGGCAAGTGGCCGGACTCATGGGACGACACCAGCGACGCGCCGAGCGCTTGCAGCGCGTCGTGCAGTGCGCTCATCGGGCGGCGACGAAGCGCTTCGTCACCATCCACGAGGTACGGCCCCTCGCCCAGAGCAGCCACCGCTGTGATGAACCGTGACGTGGTACCGGCAAGGCGCGTGGGCAGTGTGATGGGGCCTGGCTTCAGGTGGCCACCGGTGCCCTGCACTGCGAGATGGTCGACACGGCCTTCGAGTTCGGGCTCGATGCCGGCGCCGAGAGCCGCAATGCAGTCGAGCATCGCCATGGTGTCGTCGCCAGGCGCCACGCCACGTAGTACCGAACGGCCGTCGGCGAGCGCCGCGCAGATGAGTGCCCGGTTGGCGATGCTCTTCGAACCGGGCACCTCCACCACTGCGCTGAGCGGGGCATCGAGAGGCTCGACGAGCATGGGCCCCCGTGCCGACCCAGCGGCAGCGTTCACTGCAATCGCTGCACGGCAGGTTTGTACCCGCGAGCCAGCAGCCCTCCGCGATAGACCTCGGCCGATGCGGCATCGACGAGCACGATGGCAATACCGCGACTGCCCTCCACACTGTGCACCACTTCGAAGTTGGCGATGTTGACCCCGAGTTCGGCGGCGAGCGTGAAGATGCCAGCCGCAGCCCCGGAACGGTCGGGGATGGGGATACGCAATTCCGCGAGTTCCGACGGCTGGTTCACCCGGCTCGGCAAGTTCGAGCGCGCTTCACGTGCCCTCCGCAACAGCTCGAGCAGCCCATCGCGATCGTCGGCGTCGACCACCTCGCGCATGGTGCCGAGACCGGCGATGAGGTCATCGAGGGCGGAAAGGATGGCCACCTTGTTCTGCGCGCAGATGTCGAGCCAGATGGCCGGGTGGCCCGACGCGATGCGGGTCATATCGCGGAAACCACCGGCTGCGAGGCGCAACAGCGCTGCGTGCTCCTCGGCGCGCGTGGCTGCGAGGCCCATCAACGTTGCCGCCGTGAGGTGAGGTACATGGCTGATGACCGCAACCACCTGATCATGCCGGTCGGCCGGCAGGGCGATGACCTCGGCCCCGAGTTCGGCCACCACCGCGGCAACCGCACTGAAGGTGGTGTCGGCAGTGGCTGCCGATGGTGTGAGCACCCAGATGGCGCCCTCGAACATCGATCCGTCGGCGCCATCGAGACCTTCGAGCTCGCTTCCGGCCATGGGGTGACCGCCGACGAAACGAGCGTCATCGATTGCCGCCACCACGCCTGCCTTCACACTGCCCACATCGGTGACGATGCCGCGCGTCTGTATCAACGCCGCACGCACCCCATCGGCGAGCGCCAACACAGGTGTGGCGACGAACGTGATCTCAGCATCGGGGTCGATGCCTGCTGACACGATGATGCCCATGTCGATGGCGCGCTGCACCCGGGCAGCGTCGACGTCGGTGCCCGACACCACCCAGCCACGCTCGGCGAGCCCCAGGCCGATGGAGCCCCCGATGAGCCCGAGCCCGGCCACATTGGCGCGCCGCGGTGCACGCGAGGCGGCGAGTTCCGGAGACGGCGTATTGACCACGATGGTCGAATCTACCGGGGAGCGCGCGAGCCGATTGATTCGATGAGAGTCTTCAACTCGCTCGGCTCGACCATGCGCCATTGGCCAGGGCGCAATGTGCGGTCGTGCAGGGTGCCGATGCGCACCCTCACCAAACGCGTCACGGGGTGGCCGATGGCGTCGCACATGCGGCGAACCTGCCGGTTACGACCTTCGTGGATGGCGATGTTCAGCACACCGGGCGAGGGTTGCGACACCGTGGCGGGTGCGGTGATGCCGTCGTCGAGTTCGACGCCCTCGCGCAGAGCGCGGAGCTTTCCAGGTGCCACCATGCCGCCCTCCACCTCCACGAGGTACTCCTTGTCGACACCATGACTCGGGTGCGTCAGCCGCTGCGCCAGGGCGCCGTCATTGGTGAGCAGCAGCAGCCCTTCGGTGGCTACGTCGAGGCGACCCACCGAAAACACACGGGGTTCATCGGGCACCATCTCCACCACGGTGGGGCGGCCCTGCGGGTCGTGGGCCGTGGTGACCACACCGACCGGCTTGTTGAGCAGGTAGTACACCAGGCCGGGCTTCACGCCCACCGGGACACCGTCGACCTCCACCCGGTCGCTGTCGGGGTCGACGCGCCTCCCGAGTACGGCCACATCGCCATTCACGGTGACTCGGCCTTCGGCGATGAGGTCTTCGCAGACGCGTCGACTCCCCCATCCGCATGCCGCAAGCACCTTCTGCAACCGCTCGCCCTGCGGCAGCGCAGCCGATTGCTCTTCCCACTGTTCCCACAATGGCTTCTCCGGCACTCGCCCGCCAGGCCTGTTGTCGGCGCTCACTGCGCAGTGTCGGGTGTGATCGGCTCGACGCGCAGCCCCTGCTCGAGCGCTTCCACGACATCGGCGCCGGGCACGAACTCGGCGATGGGCGGGAGATCGGCCACTGAGGCCAAGCCGAGTTTCTCGAGGAACTGCGGCGTGGTGCCGAACAGAATGGCCTGACCCGGCCCATTGTCGCGGGCGACCTCGGTGATGTAACCACGCGCCTGCAGGGTGCGCAGCACGCCATCGGGGTCGACGCCACGAATCGATGCCACCTGTGCCCGGGAGATCGGCTGCTTGTACGCGACGATGGCGAGGGTTTCGAGCGCTGCACCGCTCATGCGCGCGCGTTGCCCGTCGAGCAGAAAGCGCTCCACATACGGCGACAGATCGGCGGCCGTTTGGAACCGATATCCACCGGCCACCTTCGCCAACTCGAACCCATGCCCTGCCTCGCGGTAACTGGCCGCCAGTTCCGCGCACAGACTCTCGACGACACCAACCGGTAGTTCGAGGAGTTGCGCGAGAAGGTCACCGGGAACGGGCTCGACGGCGACCAGCACGATGGCCTCGATGGCGCGCACCGACTCGGCATCGGGCACACCGGGCATGCTCGGGGAAGGGTTCAGTTCGTCGCTCATCAGTGCATCCGTTCCAGGGGTTCGCTCAGCCGTCGTAATCGTCGATCAGGGCGGCATCGCCGCCGACACCGGCGCCCACGGCATTCCACACGATCTCGATATCGCCGAAGCGCTCGGTCTGGTCGAGCTCGACCATGCCCTGTTTGAACAGTTCGAGCAGAGCGAGGAAACGCACGATCACTTCCAGACGCTCGACGAGGCCCGAGGTGAGCCGGGCGAAACTGATCCGCCCCACACGCGGCAACTCGTCGAGCAGCTCCACCACGGCATCAGCAACACTGGCCCGCACCGGCGCAACGTGGAACAGATCGATGCGGGGTGCGGGTTTCGGTGTGACCGCACGCATGAATGCGGCATGGATGCGCTTCGGGGTGACACCGTCGAGCAGATCGGGCACCAGTTCGGCGAAGCGTTCATCGGCACCCGCCTGCCGAGGGAAATGATGATCGGCTTCATCGCTGAGGCGGGAGAACACCGACGCCACATCTTTGAAGGTCTTGCACTCGAGCAACCGAGCGAGCAGAAGGTCGCGTTCTTCCCACAACGCCAGTTCGTCGTCGAGGTCGACATCGTCGCGGCCCGGTAGCAGCCGGCGCGCCTTCAACTCCACCAGAGTGGACGCGATCATGAGGAATTCGGTGGCCACGTCGAGGTCGATCGACTGCAACCGCTCGACCTCCACCAGGTAGGCGTCGACGATGCGCGCCAACGACACCTCGTAGATGTCGACCTGCTCTTTCAGGATGAGATGCAACAACAGATCGAAGGGACCCTCGTACACAGGGGTGGCCACTTCGAACGACATGGCTCAAAACTAGCCCGTGTGGCCGCCGCCGACTCGGTAGCGTTGCCGATCGTGAAGCGGACCAGAGTGCTCTCGTGCATCCAACCCACCGGCGATGTCCATCTCGGCAACTATTTGGGGGCGCTGCGCAACTGGGTATCGGGCCAGCACGAGTGCGATGCGTTCCACGGCATCGTCGACCTGCACGCGCTCACCATCACCGATCAGCCCCATGTACTGGGCGAAGCCACCACGAAGATGGCCGCGATGCTGTTCGCAGTAGGGCTCGACCCCGACATCGCCACCGTGTTCGTGCAGAGCCATGTGCCCGAGCACACGCAACTCGGCTGGGTGATGGAATGCACGGTGAGTTACGGCGAACTGAGCCGAATGACCCAGTTCAAAGACAAATCGGCCAAGCGTGAAGGTGAGTTCATCTCGGCCGGGCTGTTCACCTACCCTGCCCTGCAGGCCGCCGACATCGTGCTCTACGACGCCGACGAAGTGCCGGTGGGTGACGATCAGCGCCAACACATCGAGATCACTCGCGACATCGCCATCCGTTTCAACGGGCGGTTCGGCAACACATTCGTCGTGCCCAAGGCCGTCACCCCCAAGGCTGGGGCACGGGTGATGGACCTGCAAGATCCCACCTCGAAGATGTCGAAGTCGGCCGCCAGCGACAGTGGCCTGGTGAACCTGCTCGACGATCCGGCCGCCATCGTGAAGAAGTTCAAGCGAGCCGTCACCGACTCGGCCAGCGAGGTGCGCTTCGATCGGGAAACCAAGCCCGGCGTGTCGAACCTGCTCGAGATCTTGTCGGCATGCACCGGCACGGCCCCCGATGTGCTGGCCGAGCAGTACACCCAGTACGGGCCACTGAAGGGCGATACGGGCGAGGCGGTGGTCGAACTCCTGCGCCCCATCCAGGCCCGCTACCACGAACTCATCGACGATCCTGCCGAACTGAGCTCACTCCTCCGCAAGGGTGCCGACAAGGCAGGCGCGGTGGCTCAGGCCACACTTGCTCGGGCGTATGCCAACATCGGCCTGCTCCCCCGCTGACACCGACAGCAACCCCGCCCAGCGCTGCTCCGCTAGATGTCGTCGGCATCCTCGAGTGCCGCCGAACCCGGGCCGATGCGCAGTACCAGCGACACCGTTAGCGGCTCCGACTCGGCCTGCGCCAACATGGCTGCACCGAGGCTTTCGTGGTCGTGGTAGCGACGGAATCGGTCGGTGCGTGGGCCCACCACCGTGGCGACGACCCGGCCAAAGGTGCCGAGGCCTGCGTCGAGTTTGCCCACATCGTGCAGCAGCGCGCCGGCGATCTCGGGCCGTGTGGCAATCGGGTACCGCTCGATGAACCGACGCGCCACCAGAATCGAGTGGCGTTGATCGGCCGCGCTCAGCCGCACCCAGAGCGCCAGTTCGCCCGAGGTGAGCTGCGCTGCGACCCACCGAGTGTCGCCCGCATCGGGGGGTCGACGCGACAATGAACCGGTGAACCGGCGGATGAGATGGCCAACGTGATTGGGCCCAACGTGATTGTTCATGGTCACCGCCTCCCCATGGCTCGCGGATGCGCCGTACGGTACACAGCGAGTAGGCGTTCCTGGCTCACCTTCGTGTACACCTGCGTGGTCGACACCGAGGCGTGGCCGAGCAGTTCCTGCACCACGCGCAGGTCGGCTCCGTGATCGAGCAGATGCGTGGCACACGAGTGGCGCAACACATGCGGCGAGAGGTCATCGGCGCGGATGCCGGCCAAGCGCCCGTAGTGCTTCACCACCGCCCATGCCGATTGACGGGTGAGGCGAGCACCGCGTTGGTTCAAGAACACTGCCTCGGCATCGCCGCGCCGCGCCCAGCGCATCGGCTCGAGATGATGACGGCCCGACTCGCTCAGCCAGTCGCGCAGCGCCGTCTCGGACGCTCGCCCGAAGGGCACCAGGCGTTCTTTCGACCCTTTGCCGTAGAGACGGGCCACACGATGGTCGAGGTCGATATCGCCGAGCGACAGACCACACACTTCGCTGATACGCGCGCCGGTGGCGTACAGGAATTCGAGCATGGCCCGATCACGGAGCGCCACGGGGTCGGTGCCATGCGCAGCGTCGATGAGACTGGTGACCTGGGCTTCACTCAGCGGTTTGGGAATGCCGGCCGGCACCCGCACACCGGCCAACCCGGCAGTGGGGTCGTCGCCCCGTTCATCCTCGGTCACCAAGAAGCGATGGAGCATGCGTACCGCGGCCAGTTGACGTGCCACGCTCGACGGCGCCGCCGCACCGCGCCGTTCGGCGAGGTACGCCTCGAGGTCGCCGGTGGTGACGCTGGCGAGGTCGCTGCCGCGTCGAGTGAGCCAGTGCACATACGCGCTGAGGTCGCGCCGATAGGCAGCCAGGGTGTTCGCCGATCGACCCCGTTCGGTGAGCAACCACGACAGGAACGCCTCGGCCTCGAGCGGTAGTTCATCGGCGTCGAGGGGTTCGTCGCGGCCCACTCGCATCGCGTTGTTCGCCTGCCTCAGGCCTGCGCCGACAGATCGCCTTCAGCGAGGCGACGTTGTGCCAACAGCAGGCCGATGATGGTCTTCGCATCGCGAATGGTGCCGTTGGCGACGAGCGCGATGGCATCGTCGAGCGGCAGGTGCACCACCTCGGAATGTGCCTCTTCGGGGCCGTGCGTCTCACGCTCGACCTGGGTGAGTTCAGTGGCCAGGTACACCCACACCACGGCATTGGTCATGCCCACCGATGGATAGAACTCATTGAGCAGTTCGAGTCGCGCGGCCGCGAGCCCCACTTCCTCCACCAGTTCACGCGCCGCTGTCGTCTCGGTGGGCTCATCGAGTACGTCGCGCATACCGGCCGGGATCTCGAGCACCATCTCGGCAAATGCGGGGCGGTACTGGCGCACCAGCACCACCGAGGCGCGACCCTCGGCGTCGAACAGCAACGGCACCGCAGCCACGGCGCCTGGCGATCGCACGATGTCGCGCTCGAACGGCTCCCCATCGGGGGCCTCGAAACGGGCAACGGCTACATGCCACACATGGCCCTGATGGACCAGTCGATCGTCGAGGTGTCGAAAGCCGCTCACGCCACCGACGGCGGCGCCACCGACTCGTCGACCACGAACAGGTGCGGCGCTCGCGCCTCGCGACGAGCCAATGACGCCGCAATCAATTCACGGAACAACGGATGCGGGCGATCGGGGCGACTCTTGAACTCAGGATGTGCCTGGGTGCCCACCCAGAACGGGTGGTCGTCGAGCTCGATGAACTCGACCAGGCGACGATCGGGCGATAGGCCGCTGCACCGCAAACCGGCCTTCTCGAGGCGGGTCTTCAACTGTGCGTTGAGTTCGTAACGGTGACGGTGTCGCTCGCTCACCACTTGCTCGCCATACGCCTGGGCCACCCGGCTGCCTGGTTCGAGAATGGCGTAGAACGCACCCAGCCGCTGCGTGCCACCCTTGTCGGTGACATCACGCTGATCGTGCATGAGGTCGATGACCGGGTTGGTGGTGAGCGGGTTCATCTCGGTGGAGTTGGCATCGGTGAGCCCCATCACGTTGCGGGCGAAGTCGATGGTCATCGCCTGCAGGCCGAGGCAGATACCGAGGCAGGGAATGTCGTGCTCGCGGGCATACCCGGCAGCAGCGATCTTGCCCTCGAATCCGCGCTCGCCGAACCCACCCGGGATGAGAATGCCGTCGAGATCGGCCAACCGACCCGCCACGAGCAACCCTTCCACGTCTTCGGCCTGGATCCAGTCGATCTCCACCTTCGAACCGTGGTGGAAACCTGCATGCTTCAAACTCTCCACCACCGACAGGTACGCGTCTTGGAGGTCGATGTACTTACCGATGAGGCCGATCTTCACCGGTTTGGTGGCTGCTTCCACCTTGTCGACCACCTGCTTCCAGGGCGCCAGATCGACGGGCGCATCGAGGCGCAACAGATCGCACACGACGGTGTCGAGGCCTTCACCGTGCAAGATGAGCGGCAGTTCGTAGATGTTGCGGGCGTCGGCGGCGTTGATGACGGCCTTTTCGTCGACATCGCACAGGCCCGAGATCTTGCGCTTGAGGCTGCTCGACAGCGGTTCTTCGCTGCGACAGACGATGACGTCGGGCTGAATGCCGCGGCTACGCAATTCGGTGACCGAATGCTGCGTCGGCTTGGTCTTCTGCTCGCCGCTCGGGCCGATGAACGGAACCAGGGTGACGTGGATGTAGCACACGTTGTCGCGGCCCACCTCCTTGCGGAACTGGCGAATGGCCTCGAGGAACGGGAGGATCTCGATGTCGCCCACCGTGCCGCCAACTTCGGTGATGACCACGTCGACGTCATCGGTAGCGAGGCGCTTGATGCGGCGCTTGATCTCATCGGTGATGTGCGGAATGACCTGCACGGTCTTGCCGAGGTAATCGCCGCGACGTTCGGCGGCGAGCACAGCCTGATAGATCGAACCCGTGGTGGCGTTCGAGTTGCGCGAGAGGTTCTCGTCGATGAACCGCTCGTAGTGACCGAGGTCGAGGTCGGTTTCTCCGCCATCGTCGGTGACGAACACCTCACCATGCTCGAACGGATTCATGGTGCCCGGATCGACGTTGATGTACGGGTCGAGTTTCTGCATGGTCACCCGCAAACCACGCAATTTCAGCAGCCGGCCGAGTGAGGCGCCGGTGAGGCCCTTGCCCAGTGAACTGGCAACGCCTCCTGTCACAAAAACGTGCTTAGGCATTCCCAACGACCTCCGTTACCGGTGAACTGACAACGGGATTGCACCCTACCGCAGTCGGACAGCATCGCGCGGATCCTCTCGCGGAAAGCCTCGTGCAGTTCATGTCGTCGAGCCATCGTGGCTGTCGAACGGCACATCGACCCTGGCCACCGACCCGGCGATGTCACCGCGTTTCACCAGTGCCGTGACGCTCACACCGGCCAACGTTCCCACCACCGCCAAGAAGACGCCCACACCCACAACACCGCACACCACGATGGCCAGCAGCGAACCGAGCCGCGTGGGCGGCAAGAGCGCCTGACCCGCCCACATGACGGCACCAGCGGCCACTGCTGCCACCACCGAACCCACACCGAGACGGCCCACCGATCGTCGCGTGGGATAGCCGGTGACCGCACGCGACCTCCAGGTGAGCAAGGCCGCCACCAGCGTCTGGGTGATTCCGTAGCCGAGCGCCAGCGCCGTGGCGCGCTCGTGATCGCTCATGGAAGCCGCCAAGACCGCCATCAACCCTGCGCCCACCACTGCGGTCGCTGCTACCAGCAGTGAGGCTCCGCGGATATCGCCCAGGCTGAACAACAGGCGCAGCATCGTGAACGACATGCCGTAACCCACCAAACCGACGCCGAACGCAGCGAGCGCATGGGCGATGGGAGCCGTTCCGAAGATTGCCGCCTGACCGAACGAAGCAACTCGGGCGATCGGCCACGACAGCGCAACCAGGCCTGCGCCCGCGAGTAACAGAACCGGCACGATGGTGCGCGCTGCTCGGTCGATCAACTCGCCGGTGTACACACGGTCGCCCTGTTGCCATGCGTCGGCCACCCGCGGAGCCAGGGCGGTGGCGACAGGAACGGCTACCAAGGCATGCGGCAGTACGAAGAAGGCGAACGTCATGGTGAACATGGCCACGCCACCTTCCACCCGGTAGCCCAGCACCAAGGCAGCCGCAGTGGGCACCAGAGTCCCCACGATCGACAATGTGGCCCAACCCACTGAGCGCCGCAGGGAGCGCACCGCAGGATGATGCGGGGCCCACCTCGGCCGCCACCGCACCCCCTGTCGGCTCAGCACCACCCCAGGCACGGCGGTGAACGCAATGACACCGAGTGTGGTGCCACCCACCACCCAAATGAACTGCCATGAGTCGAGATGCATCGACGGTGGAGCACCGTGAGGGGTCGACCGGTACGCAAGGAGACAGACGATGACGATGATGTTGTTCACCGCAGGTGCCAACGCTGCTGCAGCAAAGCGACGCCGGGCCGCCAGAGCGGCGGAGGTGACCATGCCCAAGCCGTAGAACAGCACTTGCGGTACGAACACCATCAGCATGCGCGTCATGAGGACCCGCTTGTCGTGTTGGAGCGCTTGGTCGCCAGCGAGCGTGAGTAGCCACCCGATCAGCGGCGCAGCAAGCACGAACACCGCACTCACCACACCCAGGGCGACCAGCACAACGCCGGTGATGGCCCCGGTCGATTCGCCGAGTTGATCGTCGCCACCTTCACGTCGTGCCGCCACGAACGACGGGATGAGGATGGCTTGTAGCACACCAGCGGCGATGAGTTCGAAGAGCAGGTTCGGGATGGTGTTGGCAGTGTGGTACGTGTCGCCGAGTACGCCGTTGCTCAACACCGCCGCCGTCACCAGCACGCGGCCAAAACCGGTGAGGCGCGACACGAGGGTGCCAACGGTCACCACCAGAGTGTCGTGCGCCACGCTCTCACCCCGATCGGGCGCAGCGGCGGCCACCGACGCGGTCACGACACCGCCGTCATGGGGCGCCTGTGGCACCCGACCGATGGGGGGCAGCCTCGGCGAGCAGTGCCGCCGCGTGCTCTCGGGCAACGGCGCTATCGGGGTTGCCCGAAAGCATGCGCGCCACTTCCCCAACGCGTGCATCGTCGGCCACTCGGGCCAGACGCGCCAGTGTGATGTCGTTCTCGATCACCTTGTGCACCACGAGGTGATCGTCGGCGAGCGCTGCCACTTGCGCCAAGTGAGTGACCACGAGCACCTGATGTTGATGCCCCAACAGGGCCAGGGCCTCGCCCACTGCTGTTGCTGCGGCACCGCCGATGCCGGCATCGACCTCGTCGAACACGAGCGTCGAGGGAGCACTGCTCAGCACCAACCGCAACGCCAGCATGGTGCGCGCCAATTCGCCACCCGAGGCAACCTTGGTCAGTGGGAGCAGCCCCAGCCCAGGGTTGGCCGAGAACAACATGGTCACGTCATCACCTGGGTCGTCGGCGCCCACCGCCACCGTGAGGTTGGCACGTGGCATGGCCAAGGTTCGCAAGCGGGTTTGCACAGCCTTGGCCAGTTCGTCGGCGGCGGCCCGGCGCGCTGCCCCGACCGCTGCAGCCGCTTTCCGTTCGGCACGCAGCGCGCCGACCCGGTCGAGTTCGAGTTGGGCCACTCGTTGTTCGTAGCCGGCCAATTCGTCAAACCGGGCGCGTTGGCGATCGCGGAACTCGATCACATCGGCCAGTGTGTCGCCGTACTTCCTACGCATCGTGCGTAGGAGTTGACGACGCTCGGTGACCTCGGCCAGTTGGCGCGGATCGTCTTCGATCGCCTCAGCCTCGCGTCGGAGGTCGCTGGCCACCTCGGTGAGATCGGCATGCGCTGTGCGCAGGCGTTCGGCTGTGTCGGTGAATGGTGTGCGTGAACCGAGTGCAGCCAACGCAGCACGCACACCGTCGAGTGCGCCTCCGTCGTCGTCGAGATGTCCCAGCACCAACGCTGCGGCTTCGCGGTGAGCAACGGCGTCGGCAAGAAGGTCGTGACGTCGTTCGAGTTCGCGCTCTTCATCGGCATCGTCAATACCGGCCGCATCGATTTCTTCGAGTTGATAGCGCAATAGGTCGACCTCGCGGGCACGAGTGCGCGCATCGCCGCCCAGTGCTGCCAGAGCCGCATCGATCTCGGTGAGACGGGCGCGACAATTGCGCAGTTGTCCAAGGTCGATGGATGCGAACTGGTCGAGCGCGTCGCGCTGGGTGGCCGGGCTGAGCAGGCTCTGATGCGCATGTTGACCGTGGATGTCGACCAGACGAAGCGACTGTTCGGCGAGCGTGGCCACCGTGGCAAGACGGCCGTTCACATATGCTCGCGAGCGACCCGAGACCGGTATCACCCGGGCCAGCACCACTTCATCGTCGCCCACCACGAAGCGCCCCTCCACGCGGGCCTCACTAGCCCCGGGTCGCACCATCGACGGCTCGGCGCGGTCGCCCACCAGCAGGCTGATCGCCTCGATGAGCATCGTCTTGCCGGCACCGGTTTCGCCCGTCAGCACGCTGAGGCCCTCATTGAACACCACATCGAGCGATTCGATGACGCCCAAGTTCTCGATGTGCAGTTCGGTGAGCATCAGCGATCGGCCAACCCGAACTTGGCCTTCAAGATCTGATGAAAGCGGCGCTCTCCGAAACGGACGAACTGAGCCGACGTTGCCGAGGCGGCGAAGCTCACCGTGTCGCCGGCGGTAAGGCCACATGAGCGCTGACCATCGATCGACAACACCACGGGGCGATGGCCTCCCACCTCCACCTCCACCCGCTCTTCAGGGTCGAGCACGAGTGATCGATCGAACATCATGTGTGGTGACACTGGCGTGAGCAGCAGGGCGCGATGCCGGGGCGACACCACGGGGCCGCGCGCTGAGAGCGAATAGGCGGTGGAACCGGTAGGAGTGGCCACGATGAGGCCGTCGGCGGCGTACGAGGTGAACGGGGCGCCGTCGATGCGCACCATCATTCGCACGGTGTGACCAGGTTCTTGCTTCTCGAGCACACCTTCGTTGAGTGCCCTGATGTGCTGCCCGGGCGACCCATCGGCGAATTGCACGCTCACATCGAGCATCATCCGCTCTTCAACAGCCCAGTCGCCGGCAGCGCGCTCGGGGCCGACGAGGAATCGTTCGAGCGCAGCGAGCATGCCGTGCGGTTCCACTTCGGTGAGGTAACCGAGCAAGCCCACGTTCACTCCGATGATGGGCACCTCGGCACCGTCGAGCAGTTGCACGGCGCGCAACATGGTGCCGTCACCACCGAGACTCAGCACCAATTCGGCCGTGGAGGCGGCATCGTCGCTGGCCAGCGACGCCAGCCCGCTCGCCTCGGCATCATCGGGAATCATCCACACCTGGTGCCCGCGTTCGGCAAGCCACGTGGCAGCAACACCCGCCAGCGATTCCGCCTCACTTCGTTCTCGATGCGCCACCAACAGCACTCGGGTCATGGGTTCAATTCTCCTGTACCGACCGTAGCGTGCACCAAGAACTCATGATTGCCGTCGGAGCCGGTGATTGGCGAGTCGCACCAGCCAACAATGGTGCATCCCACGCTTTCGAGCGCCGACGTCACCTCACCGCGCACTCGCTCGTGCACCGCTGCATCGGTGATGATGCCCCGCCCCTTGGCCACCTCCTGCCGACCCGCTTCGAACTGTGGCTTCACCAACAGCACGAGCGGGGCCCCCGGCGAGGCCACCTGTGCAAACACACCCACCACTTTGGTGAGCGAGATGAACGACAGATCGGCCACCACCACCTCGGGCCGCCACGGCAAGTGTTCGACGGTGAGTTCGCGCACGTTGAAGCGCTCGATCACCAGCACGCGTTCATCGCCTCGGATCTTCGGATGAAGTTGGCCATGCCCCACATCGAGGGCCACCACGGCAGTTGCGCCACGCTGGAGTACACAGTCGGTGAAGCCACCCGTGGATGCACCGGCATCGAGCACTCGTGCGCCGGTCACCTCGATGGCGAACGACGTGAGCGCATGATCGAGTTTCTCGCCGCCGCGACTCACGAACCGGGCAGGTTCGCCGGTAACCACAACAGCATCACCACGGTCGACTTGCCGCGAGGCCTTGTCGGCGATGGCGCCGTTCACCAGCACGCGATGCAGATCGATCAACCTGCTCGCTTCGACGCGGCTGACCACCAGACCTCGGCGCACCAATTCGGCGTCGAGGCGAGCTCGGCGCGACACGATTTAGCGCTGCGCAACTTTCTTCGTGGCTGCCTTGGCAGGGGCGGCCTTCTTCGCAGCAGAAGCGGCCTTCTTGACCGGCGCGGCCTTCTTGGCAGGCGCTGCCTTCTTCGCAGCCGGGGCAGCCTTCTTGGCAGGCGCTGCCTTCTTGGCAGGCGCTGCCTTCTTGGCAGGCGCTGCCTTCTTGGCAGGCGCTG
>JBAXQV010000055.1:0-16144 GCA_037131575.1 Actinomycetota bacterium | reverse complement strand
GTCGTCGCCCGGGTAGAACACCAGCACCACCGGCTTGCCGGCGAACTCGCTGAGTGAGTAGTTGCGCCCGCCCGTGCCCGGCAGCGTGAACTCAGGCGCCTTGTCGCCCACTCCGATGCTCATCAGCCGACCGCTTCCATGATGTCGTCGGAGATGTCGAAGTTGCCGAACACGTCTTGGACGTCGTCGTTGTCTTCGAGGGCGTCGACGATGCGCAGCACCTTCTTCGCATCGTCGAGATCGGAGACCTCGATGATGGTGGACGACACCATGGTGGAGTCAGCCGACACGATGCCCACCTTCGCCGCCTCGAGTGCGTCACGCACGTCGTACACGATGGACGGATCGCAGGTGATGCGCCAGCCCTCGCCATCGGCGGCCACGTCTTCGGCACCGGCATCGAGCGCGGCCATCATGACGTCGTCTTCGCCACCAGTGGCGATGATGACGCCCTTGCGGCTGAACTGCCAGCCAACGGCACCGGGCTCGGCCAAGGAACCGCCGAGCTTGGAGAAGATGTTGCGCACATCGGCGCTGGTGCGGTTGCGGTTGTCGGTGAGCACCTCGATGAGCAGGCCCACGCCACCGGGGGCGTACCCCTCGTACATGATCGACTCGTAGTTGCCTCCGTCGGACTGACCGGTGCCGCGCTTGATGGCACGGTCGATGAGGTCGTTGTTCATCTGCGCCGCCTTGGCCTTCAGCACCATGGTGCGCAGCGTGGCGTTACTGCTGGGGTCGCCGCCCCCGTCGCGAGCCGCTACTTCGAGTTGGCGAGCGATCTTGGCGAACACCTTGGCTCGCCGCGCGTCGGCCGCGCCCTTCTTGTGCTTGATCGTTGCCCATTTTGAGTGGCCTGACATATGAGGCGGTTCCTTCCGTGATCGGCGAGGTGGAGGTCAGCTGCCTGCCGGTGCGGAAGCACCGAGAGCGCTGTTGACGAGTGAGACGAACAATTCGTGGAGGCGGAGATCGGTGGTGAGCTCGGGATGGAATGATGCCACCATCACGTGCCCCTGCTTGGCAACCACAGGCACGCCGCCGTACTCGGCGAGCACCTCCACCGCCGCACCGGCGCGCTCGACCTTGGGGGCACGGATGAACACGGCGTGGTACGGGCGGTCGAACCCACGCACAGGCACATCGGCTTCGAAGCTGTCGACCTGGCGGCCGTAGCCGTTCCGGCGTGCCGTGATGTCGATGGCTCCGAAACGGTGCTGGTCGGGCAACCCGTCGAGCACCTCGGAGGCCAGCAAGATCATGCCGGCACAGGTGCCGAACACCGGCATGCCGGCAGCCAAGCGCGCCGCCAAGGGCTCGAACAGTTCGGTGGAGTCGAGCAGCTTCGACATCGTGGTGCTCTCACCGCCGGGCATCACGAGTGCATCGACGGCTGCCAGATCGGCGGGCGTGCGTACCTGCCGGGTGGCTGCACCGAGGCGAGTCAGCGCCCGTTCATGCGCGGCGAAGGCACCCTGCAGGGCGAGCACACCGATGACGGGTTGCGTGCCGTGCTGGTGCACCTGGGGGCCTCTCTGCCGCTGCGGGCATACTCACCAACCGCGCTCGGCGAAACGCTGGTTGATGGCGTCCATGCCGATACCGGTCATGGGCGCACCGAGGCCGCGGCTCACCTTCGCGAGAATGTGCGCATCACGGAAATGGGTGGTGGCTTCCACGATGGCCTTGGCACGCGGTGCCGGGTCGTCGCTCTTGAAGATGCCCGAACCCACGAACACGGCTTCGGCGCCGAGTTGCATGGCCAATGCCGCGTCGGCCGGCGTAGCGATACCGCCAGCGCAGAACAGCGGAACGGGCAGTTGGCCGGTTTCGGCGATCTCTTGCACCAACGGCAGCGGGGCCTGCAGTTGCTTGGCCCACTGGAACAGTTCGGCGCGATCGTTGGCAGCACCGATCTTCTTGATGTCGCCGAGAATGTTGCGCAGGTGGCGCACAGCCTCGACGATGTTGCCGGTGCCGGCTTCGCCCTTGCTGCGGATCATGCAGGCGCCCTCGGCGATGCGGCGCAATGCCTCGCCCAAGTTGGTGGCACCGCACACGAACGGCACGGTGAAGGCGAACTTGTCGATGTGATGGGTTTCGTCGGCCGGCGTGAGCACTTCGCTCTCGTCGATGTAATCGACACCGAGTGCCTCAAGGATCTGCGCTTCCACGAAATGACCGATGCGCGCCTTGGCCATGACGGGAATGGTGACCGCTGCCTTGATGCCCTCGATCATCTCGGGGTCGCTCATGCGCGCTACACCGCCGTCGCGACGAATGTCGGCCGGCACGCGCTCGAGGGCCATCACCGCACACGCACCGGCCTCTTGGGCAATACGAGCCTGCTCGGGCGTGACGACATCCATGATGACGCCGCCCTTCATCATCTCGGCGAGGCCGCGCTTGACCTCGTATGTACCCGTGGTGCCTGAAGGTGAACTCATGGTGTCATCGTATCGCTAGCGGCGGGGGCGACCCACAGTCGATATCGGGTGACAATGGCGACACCGCAGGTACCGCGGGCCACGGGGAGAAGGAACTCAGCCCTTCACGGTGGCGGCACCGTCGCGAGCCAACTCCACCCAGGTACGACCCGGGGTGAGGGCGATGACGGCACCGCTCGCGTCGGTGAGGGTGAACGGCGACAACCGATCGGCGCGGGTCCAGGTGCCGGTGATGACGTTGCCGCCGGTGAGCACGAAGACTGCACCAGAGCCGATGGTTTGCGCCTCGGGGCTCTTCACGTCGGCTGGGCTGGGAACGTAGGTGACGGTGAGGATGACCACATTCGATGCACTCACCTGCCCGTTGAGGGCGTCGTTGTGCGGGCGACCATCTTGTGAGCGGAGGTAGACCGAATCCTTCGCGTTCCACCCCCACGACACGTTGACGCCGTCCATCTTCACGTCGGCACCGGCCGACGGTGCGCCGCCCGCAGCAGCATCGGCCGCACGGTAGGTGAATTGCTGCGGCGGAGTGCCGCCCCTACCCGCTGCTGCGTCATAGAGAGCAGGCGTGGAGTTGTAGAGCGTGTGTTCGTAGTCTTCGCCGCGGCGATTGTTGCGGAAGTACCCACCCTTGGCGCCTGCTGCGGCGGGGCTGAGGTTGGTGAAGTCGCTGTTCTTGATGGCGTTGGTGACGTACGGGTTACCACCGCTCCAGGCGAAGAGCGGCTTGTTGAGCAGGCCGAGCAGGGCGATGTCTTGGGTGCGGCCAGAACGAATGGGGCCCACCCGCTTGGCGTCTTGGCTCTGAAACACTGCGGCGAAACGAGTGAGGTGCTCGACGTTCTCCTCGAACACGATGTCGGCTTCGTTCAACCCGAATTGAGGCCGGGCCTGCGGATGGTTGTCGATCTTCACCACGAGCGCGGGGCGCGCCGCCAGCGCAGGGTCGGCGACGGGCTGGCCGGTGAGTGGCATGACCGGCCCAGCGGCAGCCACGGTGGTGGTGGTTTCGGCCACCGTGGTGGGTGCTTCGGTGGTGGGTGCCTCGGTGGTGGTTTCGGCAACCGTGGTGGCCACTTCGGTGGAAGCAACGGTTGTGGTGGCCTTCGAAGCGCCACTCGAACTGCAGGCAGCCACCAAAGCGGCACCCCCAACGAGAACGGCAAGGAGATGGGTGCGACGGAGATGGTTCACAGTTCCCTCAACAAGGCGATGCGCTCTTCGAGCGGCGGATGGGTATCGAACATGCGGTGGATCGAACCGAGCTTGCCGCGATCGCCCACACCAGCCATGGGCTGTTCGATCCACATGTGGGCAGTTGCAGTTGTTGCCGAGTGCGTGACCGTGGTGTCGTCACGCAGTTTCTCGAGGGCCGAAATGAGCCCAGGTGGGTAACGCGTCATCTGGCACGCACTGATATCGGCAAGGGTTTCTCGCCTGCGACTGATGGTGGCCTGCATGATCTTGGCGAGGATGGGTGCCACGATGAGCAATGCGAAGCCCACGAACGCGAGTGGGTTGTTGCCATCGTTGCGGTCGCCGTCACGCCGCACCCGGCCACCGTTCCACCACATCAGGCGGATGGCCGTGTCGGTGAGGATGGCGATACCGCCCACCAGCGTGACGGCCAGGGTCGACACAAGGATGTCGTAGTTGCGGATGTGCGACAGCTCGTGGGCCAGCACGCCCTCGAGCTCGACACGATTCATCTTCTCGAGCAGTCCGGTGGTGACGGCGATGGCCGCGTGCCGCGGGTCGCGCCCTGTGGCGAAGGCATTGGGTGCTGGGTCATTGACGATGTAGATACGCGGTTTGGGCAGCCCGCCAGCGATGCACAGGCCTTCCACCAGGTTGTACAGCCGCTGGTACTGCTGCGGGTCGGCCGGCTGGGCACGGCTCACCGCCAGTGCAATGGCATCGGCCTTCCAGTACGAGGTGAAGGCAAAGGCGGCCGACAGGCCCAGGGCGATGAGCGTGCCGGCGAGACCGTGGTTGGTGAGCACGCCCACGGCGAAGCCGACGAGCACCAGCAACAGCACGAAGCCGGCGATGAGCGCAGCACTTTTGCGGCGGTTGGCACGAATGAGGTCGAACATCAGACTCCGCAGCGTACTTGCCGGTCGGCCAGACGTGGGGGCATGCCACCGATGTACCGCATGGGCCAGCGAAGCGACCCACAGGGCGGATGGCTCAGAACTGCACCTTCGGCACTTGCCGATCGGCGGCGTCAGCCTCGAAGTAGTCGCGCTTCGCGAACTTCAACAGCGCGGCGAACAACACCGTGGGGAACGTCTGCAACTTGGTGTTATAGGTGAGCACGCTGTCGTTGTAGAACTGCCGCGCATAGGCCACGCGGCCCTCGGTAGCCGTGAGTTCTTCCTGCAGGGCGAGGAAGTTCTGGTTGGCCTTCAAGTCGGGGTACCGCTCCGACAGGGCGAACAGCTGCTTCAACGCGCCCGTCATCATGTTGTCGGCGTTGGCCGTGGCGTGCGGGTCGCTCGAAGGTGCCGCGATGGCGGCGTTGCGGGCGTTCACGACGGCCTCGAGCGTTTCCTTTTCGTGGGCCGCGTAGCCCTTCACCGTCTCCACCAGGTTCGGGATGAGGTCGATGCGGCGCTTGAGTTGCACGTCGATCTGCGACCAGGCGTTGTCGACCTGGTTCCGCGACCGGATGAGTCCGTTGTAGGCGACGATGGCGAACACCACCAGCAGGGCGATGACACCGAGGATGATCCAGATCATGAACCTCTCCGTTCCGTGAACGACCGAGCGACGGTGTCGCGTCGGCCAAATGCTGACATCATCATACGAGTCCAGGGCGGTCGCTGGGGCGGAGGCACTGGCCGTGCCGACGCCAACACCTCGCGGTAGATCTCGATGTATCGCTCGGCCAAGGTGCGCATGCTGAACGCCTCGGCCCGGCGCGCGCCCGCCGCCACCAGTGCAGCTCGTAACGACGAGTCGCCCAGTACTTCGCGAAGGGCTCCAGCGAGCGCGCCTACGTCGCCCGGGCCCACCAGGCGCGCATCGACCCCGTCGGTGGCGACGGTGCGGTAGCCCTCGAGCCCACTGGCCACGATTGCGGTGCCAGCGGCCATGGCTTCGATGAGCACCACACCGAACGATTCGCCGTGCAGCGACGGCGCGCAGAACACCGTGGCCCCTTTCATCCGCTCGATCTTGTCGGCCTCGGAGAGCCGGCCCAGCCACTGCAACCGTTGGTCGCCCGCGTATTGGGCGCGCAGGCGGGCCGTGTCGGGGCCCTCCCCCGCGATCCACACCACCAGATCGTCGGGGATGGTGGCCACCGCGGCCAGCAGCACGTCGAGCCCCTTGCGTTCTTCATGACGGCCGAGGAAGAAGATCGTGGGCGCAGTGGTGGGTGCTGCGGCGGCATTGCGGTAGCCATCGAGTTCGACACCGTTGAAGAGGATCTCGTACTCGCCGCCGGTGTAGCGGTACACGAGTTCGCGAGCACTCTCCGACACCGCCACGCGATGGGCGATGCGTTGCCCGGCCGCATGCACGGGAAGCCGCAAATACTTGTAAGCCAGGCTGTCGCCGGCGGCGTGGAACGTGGCGATGATGGGCGACTCACCTACGAACAATGCGGTGTGCGTGGCCCCGGGTACGAACGGCTCGTGCAGATGCAGCACGTCGAAGGCTTCCTCGCTGAGCGCTCGGATGGTGCGCAGCTGGCACGACGGATCGGGAGCCAGTGGCGCCACCGACCCATTCCCATTGGTGGGCAAGCTGCTTCCGAGTGGCGTCACGAACGTTGCCGGCGGCGGGCCATCGCACGGCGCGAGCACTCGCACCTCCACGCCAAGGTGACGTAGTTCGGAGGCGAGCCCCATCACCTGCGCCTGCACCCCGCCCGGCACCGACAGGCTGTACGGGCTGAACATGCCGACGCGCAATGGCCGCCCGGTGCCGGGGTGCTTCGACGGCTGAGCGCTCACCGCGGGCACGCTACCGTCGCAGCATGTCTGAGCGCCCCGCATTGTCCGTCATCGGTACACCCACCAAGCGCAACACGCTGCTCGAACTCGCCACAGAGGCCGAACGGCTCGGGTTCGCAGGGCTGGCCAGCCCTGGCTTGAACGGCAACCTGGCCCTGTGCGGTTCATTGGCGCACGTCACCAACACCATTCCGTTCTGGACCAGTATCCAACCGATCTATCAGCAACACCCGGTGGAGGTGGCCGTCACCGCCGGGCATCTCGCCGAAGTGAGCAACGGGCGATTCCGGCTCGGCCTCGGGGTGAGCCACGCGCCGGCCATGGATCGCCTTGGCATCGCCACCGGGAAGCCCCTGGCCGACATGCGCGACTACGTTGCCCGAGTGCGCTCGAGTGAACGTGCCGCCGGCACCCTGCCACCCGTCTACCTCGCAACCCTGCGCGACAAGATGCTCGACCTCGCCCTCGAGGTGGCCGATGGCGCCTTGTGGGCCAATGCTGCCTTGTCGTACATGCCCACACAGGCGGCACGGGTGCCGACCGAGCGCCGTGGCTCGTTCTTCCTCGCCAACATGGTGCCCACGGTCATCGACGCCGACCTCGACGCAGCGCGAGCCATCCACCGACGCACGCTGGGCGGCTACATCGCCCTACCCAACTATCGCAACTACTGGAAGCAGGCTGGCTACGCCGATGAGATGGCCGCCATCGAGCAGGCACTCAGCGCTGGCGACCGCGACGCCCTTCCTGGCCTCATGACCGACCGCTGGCTCGACGATTGCACCATCTCGGGTTCGCCCACCGCGGTGCGCGACAAGCTCGAGGCCTGGGCGGCCACCGGAGTGCTGCCGATCGCAGTGATGTCGTCGACTTCGGGTGGCCAGTTCAAGGCAATCGCCGAAATCTTCGACCTCTATCGCTGAACCCGCGCGGCGGGTTCAGATGGTGGCAACCGACTCGGTATCGGGCCACACCCCGTCGATGGGCCGCAGCACCACCTTCGACGGCGTCGGTGCATACCCTTTCCAGGCATACGGGTCGGTTCCCACGGGTACCACATCGCGATTGTCGAGCAATGGCAATGCCAGACCGGGCACGCTGCCGTTGGTTTTCCACGGCAGCAACGACCATGCATTGAGGTAGTGGTTCACCAACGCCCGCCGGAACCCCTGGGTGCGGTTGGCCAACGAACGGTGCAGGGTGTAGCCGTTGAAGAACACCACCGAACCGGCCTTCACTTCCAC
This sequence comes from Actinomycetota bacterium, assembly GCA_037131575.1. Taxonomy (GTDB): domain Bacteria; phylum Actinomycetota; class Acidimicrobiia; order Acidimicrobiales; family Ilumatobacteraceae; genus VFMC01. The sequence goes on along the minus strand of JBAXQV010000055.1, from coordinate 8,488 downwards.
CGGAATGGCACCCGCGTCGTCGAAGCCATAGCTCTCGTCGGAGATGTCGTATTCATCGGGGTTTTCGTGGGCCTTCGCGGGCCAGAGATAGCCAGAGCGATGTGAGCCCGGCACCACCCACAGGCAACCGTTGTCGACCGTGGCGTCATCGAGCGCGATCCAGGCGCCGATGAGCGAGCGGTCGCGGGTGGCGATGTATCGCTCGTCTTGGTGCCACGCCTGGCCGGGCATGCCCGGACCTTTCACGAACAAGATCGACTGGCAGCACTTCACCGCCCCATCCCAATGAGCCAGGTGTGCACCCGCCAACGACCCCACCACTTCCGTGACCCCCGGATGGGTCACCATGTCGCGCGCCACATCGCTCACCCAGTGCGGGAAGTGGATGGCGAGTACGTGCTCGAGGGCCACATCGTCGGTGGCATCAGGTGGCAACGTGGGTGGGTTCAACACCGGATAATCACCGCGGGCGAAGCGGGCGGCATCGGCGATGAGCGCGGCAATTTCGGCGGGCGAAACGAGATCTTCGACCACGAGGTATCCGTTGTCGACGAACTGGGTGACATCGTGCTGGCTGACCATCACCTCACTGTTGCAGATCGCGAACCTCTTCGTCTTCACCGTCTGCGTCCGCAACCCGCTGCCGAGTAGGGAACACGGCGGCGCGCATCATGGTGATGGCGTTGTCGAGTTGTTCGATGGCGGTTGTGAGCCGATCCCGCATGGCGTCGTCGGCCACTGTGGCGGCAACATGGAGGTTGAGGCTGGCATCGAACAACTCGCGCACCAGGCTCTGGTGCAGTTCGGTGGCAATGCGTTCGCGCTCATCGGCCACTGCCACCGCCGTGGCTGCTTCGGCTCGCTCGAGTGCGGCACGCCTCAGTTCAGCAACCGCTTGTTCGCGTTCGCTCACATCGCGAGCGATCGACACGATGTACTCCCCCACACACGACAACTTCACCTCATGCTGGCGGCCGGCCGATGAGCCATAGAACCAACTGTCTTGGAAGGCGTCCGATCGTCCCGTGGCGGCGGCTTCGAGGTAGAGCCGGAATCGGTTCGACGCCGCGATGCGCGGGAAGAGCGCCGACACCCGCTGGCCCACCACTCGGTCGACGGGGAGTTCGAGCATGGCAGCGCACGCAGGGTTGATGTAGTCGTACACGAAGTCGACCACCTCACCGGCGTCGTCGTGGACGGGCGCCCAGACCGCGATGGGGTCTTCGATGGCGTCGAGCACGGTGCGGGCTTGCGTGGCATCGGCGAGCAGCCCGGCAGTGCGATTCAGATGTGGGTCGGTGATGGTTTCGCCGGGCACCTCAGGCATTGTGATGGACCTGGTATTCGTGTTGAACTGCCGTTCGACTCGCCATGATGGGCCGAATGTACTCGGTGATCACTCGTACATGAGCCGGATGTGTGGCGTACACCCGATACCCCTCGACATCGTCGAAATCGGCTACCACGGCGAGGTTGGCATTTCCTTCCGCCAACCCTGCATCGAACCCCACCACGTACCGACGGATCTCGGGTATCGCACCAGGTAAACCATGCAATTCGGTGACCAGCGACTGCCGTTGCTGTTCTGTCGCTTCAGGAATGAAACCAATGAGAACAACATGACGAAACATTGCCAAAACCTCCACGTGACTGATGGTGCATTACGCAGAGCCACGTGCTCGATTCGATGCCAATGCGGCGATGTCGTCGAGAACACTTGGTTCGCGCAAGGCACCTCTGCTGGCGACCGTATCAGGGGCGGCACCGAGGAGGATCTTTTTCACGGGGAGTTCGAGCTTCTTTCCCGACAACGTGGTGGGAATTGCCGGCACGGCATGCACTTCGTCGGGCACATGCCGCGGTGAGAGCTGGGCACGCAGGGCACCCTTCACCGAGGCCACCAACGCCGGGTCGAGCACCAGGCTGCGATCGGGTTGGGCGATCAGCAGCACCAGGGTGCCCGGCCCCTCGCCGGCGGGGTCTTCGAGGTGAACGATGAGGCTGTCGGCCACGCCATCGAGCGCATCGACCACCCGATAGATCTCGGCCGTGCCGATGCGCACACCGCTGCGGTTGAGCGTGGCGTCGGACCTACCGGTGATGACAGATGACCCACGATCCGTGATGGTGATCCAGTCGCCATGGCGCCAGACCCCCGGATAGTGATCGAAGTAGGCAGCCCGGTAACGCGAACCGTCGGGGTCGTTCCAGAACCCGATCGGCATCGAAGGCAGCGGCCGAGTGACCACGAGTTCACCCTGCTCGCCCACCATCGAGCGGGCCGTGTCGTCGAACGCCTCCACCTTGCAGCCGAGGAACCGCGTGGAGATCTCGCCCGCCCACACCGGCGTGAGCGGGCTGCCACCCACGAACGCGGAGCAGATGTCGGTGCCACCACTGATCGATGAGAGCAGCACATCGGGGTTCACGGCGTCGTACACCCAGCGGAACCCTTCGGCAGGCAGCGGTGCGCCCGTCGACCCGACGGCCTTCAGCGCAGAGAGGTCGAACTGGCGCCCCGGCTGCAACCCCGCTTTGCGGCACGCCACCAGGAACGGCGCACTCGCACCGAACCAGGTGATGTGCTCATCGGCCGCCAACTGCCACAGTGCGTCGAGCGACGGGGCGGCCGGGTCGCCATCGAACAGCACGATGGTGGCGCCCACCGCCAGCCCCGACACCAGGAAGTTCCACATCATCCACCCGGTGGTGGAGAACCAGAAGAAGCGGTCGCCGGGCCCGATGTCGCTCATGAGCGCCAGGTCTTTCAGGTGCACCAGCAGGATGCCGCCGTGACCGTGCACGATGGGTTTGGGTAGCCCGGTGGTGCCGCTCGAATAGAGCACGTAGAGCGGATGGTCGAACGGCACCTGCTCGAACTCCAGCGCAGCGGTACGAGCCTCCGCCAGTTCGAGCTGCGGCCAGTCGAGCGCGCCATCGGGCAGTGCCCCATCGGGGTGCAGGTAGCGCAGCATCACCGTGGCCCGCAGCGTGGGCAACCCAGCGCGAATCTGTGCCACCTCGACCGAACGATCGACGGGCCTCTCGCCGTAGCGGTAGCCATCCACCGCGAGCAGCACCGTGGGCTCGATCTGCCCGAACCGGTCGAGCACCGCCTGCACGCCGAACTCGGGCGCGCACGAACTCCACACCGCGCCCAGGCTGGCGGTTGCCAAGAACGCGATGGTCGCTTCGGCGATGTTGGGCAGGTAGGCGGCAACCCTGTCGCCGCGCCCCACCCCGAGCGCCACCAACCCGGCACGCACCGCTGCCACCCGGGCGCGCAGCTCGTCGCGACTCAGTTCCACCCGAGCGCGGCTCTGCGACAGCGACACCACGGCACACGCGTCACCCTGCCAGCGCAACGCGTGCTCGGCGTAGTTGAGTTGCGCCCCACGGAACCACTCGGTGCCGGGCATGGTGGCATCGACGAGCACCTGCTGGTACGGCGTGCTCGACTGCACCGCGAAGTACTGCCACACCGCAGCCCAGAACCCGGCGAGATCGTCGACCGACCACTGCCACAGCGCGTCATAGGAATCGACCCGAGGAAATCCGTTCTCGGCGAGCCACGAGATGAAGGCGCCGATGCGCGTGCGCTCGAACGCATCGGTGGGCGGCGACCAGAGCAGTTCGGGAGAAGCCATTGCCCCATTATCGACGGTCGGCTGCGTCAGTGCCGGTTCCGCACGCGCGGCCAGCACCCACCCGACGCGCAGCGACTGGGCACTAACGTCGGGGCGATGAGCGCACCCGACCCCTCGCCCTCCACTCCCCCGCTCGCCGACCTGGCCATCGTGGGGGTGACGGCTCTGGTGAGCACCGATACCCGTGGCGCGGTGTTCGCGCCCAACACCACCATCACCATCACCGGCCAGGAGATCACCTCCATCGGGCCGAGCACCAGTACGCCGCCGCACGCTCGCGAGGTCATCGACGCCTCGGGCCTCGTGGCAATGCCCGGCCTCATCAACACTCACTGCCACGCCGCCATGACCTTCCTCCGCGGTGCCGCAGAAGACGTGACGGTGAAGGCGTGGTTCGACGACTTCATCTGGCCGATGGAGGTGAACGTGGGCGCACACGACGTGTACGTGGGCACCCTGGTGGCGGCGGCCGAGATGATCGCCAACGGCGTCACCACCGTGGCCGATCACTACTTCTTCATGGACGAAGCCGCACGCGCCATCAGTGAAACCGGGCTCCGCGCCGACCTGGGTTCGGCCTTCTTCAGCTCGCAGGGCCCCGATGGGCTGGCCGAGTCGGTCGATTTCGCCCGGCGCTTGCATGGTGCCGCCGATGGACGTATCACCACCTCGATCGCGCCACACGCCCCCTACACGGTGAACGATGCCGACCTCACCGCCGCTGCCGACGCGGCGCGTGCGCTCGGTGTGCGCGTGCACACCCACGCTGCCGAAGACATCCACCAGACCAACGTGAGTCTCGAGGGGCGCGGCATCACCCCCATCGAGGTGCTCCACCGCACCGGCGTGCTCGACGCAGGGGTCATCATCGCTCACGGCAATGGCATCGTGCCCGGCGACATCGCGCTGCTCGGGGCACATCACGACCGGGTGGGCGTCACCCATGGCCCCAAGGGGTACCTGAAGTTCGCGCTGGGGCCGCTCACCCCCATTCGGGCGCTCCTCGATGCCGGTGTGCCCGTGGGCTACTGCACCGACGGCGCGGCGTCGAACAACACGCTCGACATCTTCGAGAACATGCGCATCACCGCCATCTCACAGAAGCAAGCCGAAGCCGACGCAACCTGGTTTCCGAGTGGTCTGGCGCTGCAACTCGCCGGGCAGGGCGCGGCAGCCACACTCGGCCAACAGGGTCGTATCGGCGAACTGCGCGAAGGGGCCCAGGCCGACGTGATTCTCGTCGACGTGTCAGGGTTCCACTGCCAACCCCTGCACGACCTGGCTGCGACACTGGTGTACTGCGTGCAACCAACCGACGTGCGCACCACCATCGTGGCCGGCCGGGTGCTGATGCGCGATCGGGAGTTGCTCACCATCGACCGCGCTGCGCTGCTCGCCGAGTTCCAAGCCCGCGCCTCCGCTCTCACCGACCGCTCGCACGGCCGCACGATTCAGGACTACACCACCTGACGCAATCGATGGTCCGGCTGGTGCGAGACGAGCTAGCTGATGCCGTAGATCGGCTGCGGGGTGTAGGGCGTTTCGAGGCGCGTGCGCTCGTCGGTCGAGAGCTCGATGTCGACACCCACCAAGGCATCTTCGAGTTGTTCGAGCTTGGTGACCCCCACGATGGGTGCGGTGACCGTAGAGTGCCCAGCCACCCAGGCGAGGGCCACCTGGGCCATGGTGAGGTCGCGCTCGCCGGCGATGGCAGCCACCGTGTCGATGATCTCGTGATCGGCCGTGTGATACAGCGTCTTGGCGTAGAGGTCTTTGTCGGTGCGGTCGGTGACCACCTCGAGCGGGCGGGTGAGCCTGCCACGCGCCAGCGGACTCCACGGAATCACGCCCACCCCCTGATCGGCGCACAGGGGCAGCATCTCGCGCTCTTCCTCGCGGTAGAGCAAGTTGAGGTGGTTCTGCATCGAGATGAAGCGGGTGAACCCATTGCGTTCGGCCACGTGTTGGGCCTTGGCGAACTGCCAGGCATACATCGAGCTCGCCCCGATGTAGCGAGCCTTCCCGGCCTTCACCACATCGTGCAACGCCTCCATGGTCTCCTCGATGGGCGTGGTCGAGTCCCACCGGTGGATTTGGTAGAGGTCGACGTAGTCGGTGCCGAGGCGACGCAAGCTGGCATCGATTTCGTGCATGATGGCCTTGCGCGACAGACCGCCCGAGTTGGGCCCGCGGCGGCTGGCGTAGAACACCTTGGTGGCCAACACCACTTCATCGCGGCGCGTGAACTCGGCCAGGGCTCGGCCGACGATCTCTTCACTGGTGCCGTCGGAATACGCATTGGCGGTGTCGAAGAAGTTGATGCCCGCCTCGACCGCACGCTTGATGATGGGCCGGCTGGCATCTTCGGGCAGGGTCCAGGCGTGGTTACCGCGTTCAGGCACTCCGAAGCTCATGCACCCCAGGCATAGCGCCGACACGTCGAGACCAGTGCTGCCGAGTTTCAGATATCGCATGCCGTCACTCTGCCACGCTGGTGGCCGCGACGGGCTGCTCGGTGTGCAGCCAACTGCGCTCACTGAACACGGCACCGGCACAGGCCACGACCACCCACACCACGCCGGTCACACCGCTCCAGGTCATGATGGTGAACGCCACCCCAACGGGGCCGAAACCTGTCCACCCCGACAGCAAGAGTGGAAACACGATGCGAACCACCCAGCGCAAGATCGCCACATTGATCACGGCGCCGGTGAGGCCCGCCGCGAGCAGTGTTCGCCAGGTGCGCGGCACGTTCGGGGCCAGAAGCATGGGTGTGCTGCCCCAGAAGACCGTCGAGACAACCATCGCCAGTGGCACCAGCACGGGCTTCAGCACCAGTCGGTCGGAGATGAGCATGATGCGCTCGACCACGGCGGCAGTGGCCAAGTACATGACGAACCACACCGTGCCACGCCAGAGGCGCTGCCCGATCGAGTACTGCGGCCGCTGCCAGGCCAGGGCGAACATGCGCGAGATCGTCAGCGACATCGGGATGCCCCAGAACAGGAACCCCATCATCCCTGCCACGGTCCACACCTGATGGAGCCCTGCCGCTGTGCCGAACTCGCGACGAATGGTGAACACCATCTTGCCGTGGGCCCCCAACTGCTGCACGAACAACTCGCCCACACTCGCCTTGGAGGAGAAGTTCTGGAACCAGGCGTAGGCGATGAGCAGCAAGGGCAAGATGGTGGTGAACAACTCAACGGCGATGAGGCCACCCAGGTCGAGCCCTTCGATGGCAAAGAACCGCTTCGCTGTGGCAGTGATGGGCCGCAACCTGGGGTGTTCGGCCATACGTTCCAGACGTCCGATCCGATTGGCGATCGCGGGATGGCTGTCGGCCGAGACGGTCTCGTCGCTCATGAAACCATGCTCGCACATTGCCTCAGCACGCAGCGGTGCCGACGCGCGGAATTGGAGAGGTCGAGCACCAGCGATGGAGCGACCACCATGATCACAGCCACCATGATCCCGACGAACTCAGGTCTGGGGGTTCGCGCATCAATTCGCGCAGCGCGACGATCAGGTTGCCGGGGTAGGCCTGCGTCGCGCGGTTGAATCGCCTGGGGTTGGTGAACACCAAGCCTGCATGTGCCCGCCCCTCGGCGACCCAACGCGCTCCTAGTGCAGCGAAGTCGACCACGTTCTCCGTGACGATCGAGAGACCCTCGCCGGCAGCGAAAACGAGAAGGTCTTCGTCGGCGACCCCGCGAAGACCTGCCACCGCGGCGACCGCAAGAATCTCATGCCCCTCAGCGCGTAAGGCCTCGGCGACCGACGGAGCGTGCATCTCGTCGAGCAGCAACCTCACCGTTCGAGCAACGCCCGCTGTCGTTGCCAGGCCGCTTCGAACTCGTCGGCTCGTCGTGTCCGCTCAGCGAGGAATCCGTCGATCTCTGCGGTGAAGTCGGCGTAATACGCAAGCGCAGCGTCCACCGCCACCACAGTGACGCCCAGCAAGTCGGCGGCACGTTGTCGTCGGTCGCCTACGGGCACATCGCCGCCGATGATCGCGCCAACCACGTCGGCGACCTCCGGGCCGCCCACCAACACCGGTCGCCTCCCACCTGGCCCCGACCGAAAGATCACCAGTGGATGAGCCTCGGAACGAAGCCCCTCGTCGATGAGCCGCTCGGCCAGCGTGGAGAGCGCCACACGCTGACGGCGCGCCTGTTCACGCAGACGATCGTGCACCGGTTCGTCAGTGAAGCGGATGGACATCACACTCATGACCACAGTGTAGTCACCTGTAGTCGCTTCAGGTCCAGCAGAGGCATCGACGGCCGCAGACGCGAAGCCTCCGACATCCCTTCAGGCCTCAGTACCCCGGGTCGCTCGGCCAGTTGGGTTGAAAGAGGTGCCACTGCTCGGGGGCACGGCGGATGAGGTATTCGAGTTCCGCCGCCAAGGCCTGGGTGCCACGGGCCACATCGGCGCGCAGGCCCGCATCGGAGCGTTCGAGCGGTAGCGGTGGGCGTACCACGGCGTGATGACCGTTGTACCGGCGGGTGTAGTAGCACCCCACAGGCAGCACCGCTGCGCCGGTGCGTAGGCCCAGCATGGCTGGCCCAGCGGGAAGCGTGGTGCGCTCGCCGAAGAACTCCACATCGACCCCGGTGCGCTCGATGTCGCGGTCGCACAGCAGGCACACGACCTCATTCGCTCGCAGTGCCTTCATGACCGCAGTGCCCGCCTTCGGGCCCACCGGCACCACGGTCATACCCAGGCTCTCGCGCAATTCGGCGAACCATTCGAACAGTTCGGGCGGTTCGAGCGGCTCCACCACCACCGTGAGCCGATGGCCCTGGTCGGTCATCCACCTGCCCGCCCATTCCCAC
>JBAXQV010000054.1:0-16222 GCA_037131575.1 Actinomycetota bacterium | reverse complement strand
TGACCCTGCCTGGGGTCATGTCCCGCCAGACACCCGTGAGCATCACCGCCGTCGCCTCCCTCTCGATTCCCGTCCCCTCGGCACAAGTGCCGCGGGCCATGCAGCGCGGGTTCGATGCCGAGCAGGTGCTCACCCCAGTGGCCGAGCGACTGGGTATCGGCGTCGACCGACTGAAGGCGCAACTCCAGCAGGGCACCAGCCTGGCCACCATCGCCACCGCCAAGGGCATCACTCGTGACGACCTGCTCGAAGTGGTGAAGAACGGCCTGGCGAAGACCGAGGCCGCACGCGCCCAGTTCGGCCTGCCGTCGGCGGCCAACCGGCGTACCCTCGCCATCGACAAGGCGGCGAACGCCATTGCCGACGGTGATGTGCTGCCCCTGCCCACGGTGGCCAGTGCCGCCGACCTCGCAGCCGCCGGGAAAGACGCCAGCGGCATGTTCGGGCAGCGCCGCCCGGTCAACAAGCAGGTGAAGAACGACCAGGCAGCGCTCACCCACACGTCGACGCTCCTGAAGCTGGCCCCCGACGAGGTGAGCCAACGGTTGCGAGGCGGCACATCGCTGCGCCAACTCGCCACCGACCAAGACGTCGACTTCCGGGCACTGATGGACGTCATCCGCGCCGGCATGCTCTACGACGCAGTGGCCTGATCTGGCTTCACAACACCTGGCGTCAGGTCACGACGATTCGGGAAGGTGGCGCAGCGCCCCCGCACGAGCCAGTTCGTCGATGGCCTCATCGCTGAGCCCCGCTTCGCGCAGCACCTCGCGGCCCTGTTCGCCCAGGCGTGGTGCATGGCGGCGAATGCTCGCAGGGGTTACCGACATGCGCACTGGCGACGGGATGGCGCGGTAGGCGCCCGTGTGCGGATGTTCCGCGAGCGGTAGTTCGGCCACAATCTCGTCGAGCGTCCGCACTGGTGCGGCGGGGATGTCGTGCTCGCTGCAGAACTGCACCCAGAAGGCCGTGGTGCGTGTGGCCAAGATGGGCTCGATGAGGCCATACAACGCACCGGCATGTTCCATGCGCAGTGGTGCCGTGGTGTAGCGCGGATCGCCCACCAGGTCGTCACGCCCACCTTCCCGGAAGATGTCGGTATAGGCGCTCTCCGAATAGGGAAGCACCGAGATCCAGCCGTCGAGCGTGGCGAACGGACGCCGTTCGGGGGTGGTGATGCGCGGGTACCCGGCGGGCCCCAATGTCGGCTCGGGAATGGCCCCACATCCGTGCTCCACCAAAGTGAACGAGGTGATGGCATCGATCATCGGTACCTCCACGAACTGTCCTTCGCCGGTGCGTTCACGATGGAACAACGCAGCAAGGATGGCGTACACGAGGGTGAGGCCCGACACCTTGTCGGCGATGAGGTTCGGGGCTAGCGCAGGCGTGCCAGTTTGGAGTTGCACTGCGTGGGCCATACCTGAGGTGGCTTGGATCACGTCGTCGTAGGCCGGTCGGTTGCCATGCGGCGAGGCCGACGGCCAACCGTGGGCCTGGCACATCACGATGTCGGGTTTCACCGCCGAGACGGCCGCGTAGTCGAGGCCGAGCCGGGCGAGCGGCGCCGGGCGCAGGTTGGTGACGAACACATCACACGTCGCAGCGATGCGCAGTAGGGCATTGCGGCCGGCAGTGTGCTTCAGGTCGAGGCACACATTGCGCTTGTTGCGCAGCAGGTTGAGCGCCACACCGCTGAGCCCGCGCTCGGGGCCGGGGCCCATGATGCGGTTGGTGTCGCCACCTGCATCTTCGACGCAGATCACATCGGCTCCGAGGTCACCCAAGATCTGGGTGGCATACGGCCCCATCACCACCGAGGTGAGGTCGAGGATGCGGACACCGCGCAGTGGGCCCTGCTGGGAAAGTTCGTTCACAACACCAAGTCTGCCTGCCAGTATGGCTGGCGCACCGAATGAGCCCGTGGGTCAGGCGGAAGGCAGGGCGTCGAGCGCCCGCACCGACCACCAGCGCTGTCCGGCCGGAGTTTCATCGGCCAACAACAACCAGCGCGCATCGTCGTAGACCAACACATCGCCACGTTCGAGCTCGACATCGAGCGGGGCGCGCCAAGCGGTGACGCCACGGCGACCCGACACCCCACCGTCGGGGAGAGGTGCCGACACCGTGCCGATGGCCTTCCAGCGGCGCTCGACGAAGCGCAGCAGGCTCACGGAGGTCGGTCGTTCACCACTCATCGTGGCGAACTCTAGACCATGGCGAACCTGCGGCACGTCGTTCGAGCGCGAAACGGCGCATCGGTACGGGGAATGAGCCGATGCACTGGTTCCGGCAACCTCATCGATCGCCGCCGCGCTCCGGTACATGTAGTGGGACAAGCGCGCTCCGCGCCGGGCGACCAACGTTGACGAATCTTGGATCGACGTTGGCCACATCATCGTTCTTGGTTCACCGACGCCTTCGCTCAAGCCACCCGAGCGGCCCGCCCGACCCTGATCACGGCGAGGTCGTTACGATGCATCCGTGACCTCTTCGGCCGCCGATCTCACCCTCATCCAACAGCACAGCGAGCAACTCGACCGCGATGGCTACACCATCGTTCGCAACGCGTTCGAACCGGCACTGGCCCTCGATTTGCAGCGCGACATCGCGCGACTCGAACGCGAACTCGGCATCGCACCGGGCACCAACGGCTTCGAAGGCCGGGCCACCACTCGCGTGTACAACCTGCTCGCCCACGGCAGTCTTTACGAGCAGATCCCGGTACATCCGCTCGTGCTGGCGCTCATCGAGCACCTGCTCGGCACCGGGTGCCTGGTGAGCAGTCTGTCGAGCATCACCATCGGGCCGGGCGAGGTGGCGCAACCCATCCACGCCGACGATCAGGTGATGCCCCTGCCCAAACCGCACATCGCCACGGTGGCCAACAGCATGTGGGCCATCACCGATTTCACCGAGGCAAACGGCGCCACCCGCATCATTCCCGGCACGCACCTGGCCGACCACTCCCCCGAGTACGGCAAGCACTACGAGAGTGCATGTGCCGAGATGCAGGCCGGCAGCATCCTCATCTGGCACGGCTCGTTGTGGCACGGCGGCGGTGCCAACTCCACCGAGCAGGCCCGCACCGGCATCGCCATGAACTACTGCGCCGGCTGGGTGCGTCAGCAGGAGAATCAGCAACTCGGCATTCCTCTCGCCACGGTGCGCGGGTTCTCGCCGGCACTGCAGGAACTGTGCGGGTTCGGCACCTACCGCGGACTCATCGGCCATATCGACCGGCGCACACCCGCACAGCGTTTGCTCGACCCAGCGTCGCCCGACGGCATGCTGTGGGACCGCACCTGATGTACCGCTTCCTCGCCAAGCCGAAGTGGATCGCCTTCCACATCCTCATCATCGGGCTCGTGGTGCTCATGGTGAACCTCGGCTTTTGGCAGTTGCACCGGTTGCAGAGCAAGCGCGCCTTCAACGCCGCGGTCACCGCCAATGCGTCGCAACCCGTAGCACCCTTCGCCAGCGTGGTCACACCCGATGTGAAGCCGAGTGATGTTGAGTGGCGCAACATCTCCCTCACCGGCACCTACGCCACCACAGGGCAGGTGACGGTGATCAACCTGTCGCAGGGTGGCGAGGTGGGCAAAGATGTGGTCACACCACTCACGCTTTCCGATGGTTCGCTCGTGCTGGTGAACCGTGGCTTTCTTCCCGACGCAGCGGCCGTACCTCCGGCACCCACGGGTCAGGTCACCATCATCGGGCAACTGCGCACCTCACAGGAGCGCGGCTTCGGGCAGATCTCCGACCCCGCCACCGGGCCGCTCACCGAAGTGCACCGCATCGACGTTCCATTGCTTGCGCAGCAGTTGTCGGCACCGGTGGCTCCGTTGTACGTCAACATGATCCGCTCCATCCCCGCCGACTCGTCGGCGTTGGCGCTCGTTCCGGCCCCTGAACTCAGCGAAGGGCCGCACCTGTCGTACATGCTGCAATGGTGGTTCTTCTCGTTGTGCGCCATCGCCGGATGGGTGTTGGCGGTACGCCGCTCGGCTCGCAACGGGCAACTCAGCGAAGCTGACGAGCCAGCAGCAGCGGATTCCCCCGCATCAGTCTGAGCCGCAGTTTCCAATCGACCGCACCGAACACCGCCCGCATCACAGCAGCCACCTCTCCGGGCGTGGTGTCGACCCTGAGGTAGGCGGCCCACTGTTCCGTGGGCATCGCGAAGAAGGCAGCGAAGAACTCGCCCATCGTGTGCGCTGGTAGACCGAGCAGGGCAGCCAACCCGTAGTCGTGCAATGCCCGGGCGCGGCGATACTGCTGCGGCCACACCGCGGCCCACACGGCCTCCGCCTCTGGCGTGGTGGCCGGGCGCGCACTGCGCAACGATGCCTCGATTGCCGCTGCCACCCTCGGCGCAGCGCGCAATGAGGCAGCAACCGAATACCCCGTGGCCGGATGCTGGTACCCGGCAGCAGCGCCGAAACCCACGATGGGCTGGGTGAGATCGGGCGTACCGGGCGCCATGGGTATCGACACATGCTCCACGTGCTCGGCGCCATGGGTGCGGTCGCCACCGAGGCGGGCGGCCAACCGGACGCGCAGTTCATCGGAACTCATCGGTACCTGACGAGCCAGCGACGTCTCCTCCACCAACCAACGTCCCGCACCCAAGGGCACCACGTAGGCGAACGTGGGGTCACTGGCGAACCGCGGGTCGGGTGACGGTGGCCGCCAATCCATCAGCACGGCTTCATCGCCGCCAAGTTCGCCCGGGCGATGGTCGAGCACCAGGCCGTATGCGGTTTGGCGTGCCGCCCCGGCGCGTTGGTTCCGCTCGGCCAGGAATGCTGGCACGGCTCCCGTGGCATCGATCACGAGGCGCGCCTGCACGCTGCCATCGGTGGTGAGCACCTCGTGCACATCGCCGCGGCGACGCACGCCCGTGACGGTGGCATCGATGTGCGCGGCCTGCCCCAACCGCGCCCGCAACACAGCATTGTCGAGTACTCCGTATTGCCGCGCCAGACGCGTGCGCCGGGGCCCGCCTCGCTCATCTCCGCCCACGAGATCGATGGACGACGATGATGCGACCACGGTGGGGTCGCCAGCCACCACCGATTCGTCGAGATCGTCGAGCCACACGCCGTAGGTGGCGGCCCATGGCACGCCGGGGCCGAGGGTGCACACCGCCACGCCGCGCTGCGCGCATGCCGCACCGAGCGCCAACGCTGCCGGGCCAGCGCCCACCACGACCGCGTCGACCATTGCATCGGCCGCGGTGTTGCCTGAGCTGGTCACGCCCCTGCCAACCCCGCTTCGATGCGCGCCATCCGCCGGAACTGCTCGACCACATCGGGGGTCACGTGCGCCGGATCGAGGCTGCGGTACGCCGTTTCCACGTTCACCGTGATGCGGCCGAACTCACCCCAGCCGGCGAACTCGGGGCGAGCGCCCACTGAACGAGCGATGGCGCGGGCCGCCTCCCACGCATCGTCGCCGGCCTCGAAATGCCCGGCAGCCTGCTCGTGCACGAACGCCAGGTAATCGCGCACCTGTGCCACACCGCTCTTGTCGGTGACCGGCCCGTGCCCGGGCACCACCACATCGACGTCCATCCCGAGCATCAGGTCGCACGCCGCCACCCAGTTGGTGAGCGGGCCGGCCCACACGATGGGCGTACCGCCGATGAACAGAATGTCGCCGGTGAATACGGTGGCTGCGTCGGGCACGTACGCGATGGTGTCGCCGGCAGTGTGCGCCGGGCCCACCTCGATCAACTCGATGAGACGTCCACCCACCTCGATGTCGAGACGATCGTCGAACGTGCGTGTGGGCGGTGTGAGTTCGATGCCAGCGAAGTCGAACGCACCGAAGAACGACCGGAACAGTTCACCCACTTCGCCGGGTGCATTGTTGAGCGCCGCCATCATGGCCGCGGGTACCTCGTGCATCTCTGCCGCTGTTGCGCTCGACGCGATGATCTCGGCCTGGGCGACGAGTTGGTTGCCGTAGCAATGGTCGCCGTTGGCGTGTGTGTTGAGCAGCGTGCTGATGGGCGCGCCCGCTGTGAGCGGTGCCAGGGTGTCGAGCATGCGTTGTGTGAGTGCGAGGTCGAACAACGTGTCGACCAGCAGCGATGCGCCATCGGCCACCACCAGGCCGGCATTGCTCCACCCCCAACTGCCGTCGCCTTGCAGGTATGCGTAGCACCCATCACCGAGTTCGCGGAGTTCGTGTCGTTGCATCGCCGTCATCGTTGCGCCTCCTCAGGACAGGTGTACCTACTGTCGCACGGCCGGTGATCGGGGTCAAAGGTCCCTATCCAGGCAGCATCTCGGAGACATTCACTGGATGAATGCCCGACATGGTTCCGCTGATCCCAGTGTTTCTCCTCGACGACCACCTCGTGGTTCGCGAAGGCGTTCGTGCGGTACTCGAAGCAAGCGGAGTGGTGGAGGTTGTCGGCGAGGCGGGCACATGCGCCGACGCTCTCGCCCGCATTCCTGCAACGCGCCCACGGGTGGCCATCCTCGACGTCGAACTACCCGACGGCAGCGGTGTGGAAGTGTGCCGCGAGATCCGCGCGTTGTTCCCCGATGTGGTGTGCCTCATGCTCACGTCGCACGCCAACGACGAAGCCCTCTTCGCATCGATCATGGCGGGTGCTGCCGGATACGTGCTCAAGCAGATCCGCGGGAACGAACTCATCGACGCGGTGAAGCGGGTGGCCAATGGCGACTCGTTGGTCGACCCGTCGGTCACCGGCGCCATCCTCGAGCGCCTGCGCAACCCACGTTCCAACATCGACCCTCGGCTGGCATCGCTCACCCCGCTCGAGCACACCATCCTCGAGCACTTGGTCGAGGGTGCCACCAATCGCCAGATCGCGAGCAAGGTGAACATCTCCGAAAAGACGGTGAAGAACTACATCTCGTCGATCCTGCGCAAACTGGGCATGACCCGGCGCACCGAAGCGGCCGTGTTCGCCGTGCGCTCGAAGCAGTTCACCTGAGCAGTGGCGAGCCCGGCCGCCCGGCGGCCGCTGATCAGCCTCGCTTCACCGGCACCTTGGCTACCGCAGTGGTTGCAGCGGCAGGTACCGGAACCGACACGGTGAGCATGCCTGCACCGGGCAGCGGCAGCGAGAGACGAACTGCGTTCTCTGCGACCCCAACTGTCGCTCATCGGCATACCAATGAGGAACGGGCGAGAGCCTCAGCCATAGCAATCGGTACAAGTGTGTACTTGTGAGGTATTGAAGCTACCTGTGCCCATGGCATTGTCTTGATAGACACGCGTCATGCGCCGTGAACACTCGCACACACTCACCGAGTCGAACGTGCTCACACCTGAGACCGACCGCGACCCCGCGGAGGTGTGCAGCGTGGCACGCAGCACAATCGATCTTGGGGTAGGCGATGCCCAAGCGATGCTCGACCAAGCGGAAGGTACGGTCATCGCGTTCAGCCTGCACCGCTTGCGGATCATCCGCACCAATCTGGCTGCCCAACTGCTCACCGGCTACTCGCCCGAACTCCTACTCGGCTGTCATCTGGTCGACCTGGTGCAAGCCGACGAACGTGACCAGCTCCTCGCCTCACTCAGCGCCTTGCGTGACGGCAAGACCAGCGAGGCGCGGTTGAGGTTCCACCTCCCCGTCCGCAACGGTGGTTCGGCCGAAGTTCACGGACGAGTGCGATTGGTGCACTTGCCCTCGCAGCCGCTGCCTTGTTTCGTCGCCTTCCTTCATCGTGTTCCGCCCGCCACCGCGCTCGAGCAGCAGGTGCTCGACGAGCGCGGGCGCGCCCAACAGATTCTCGAGAACCTGCACGACGGTGTCATCGAATGCGACCTCGTGAATCGCCGGCATGTGTACGCCAACGCTCGCTTCTGCGAGCTCGTTGGTATGTCGGTCGACCAGGTGCTCTCCGCGCCGTGGCCCGGCCCGTGGTGGGGTCCGGAGACCCGCGCCGCCATCACCGCCTTCTCCGATCCCGCATGGCACGACCAGAGGGCCGACGATGCCGACGACTGCCTCGATGCCGAGCAGACGCTCTCTCGCCCCGACGGCACCACCCTGCCGGTGCGGGTGAACATCTGCGCCATCGAACGCAGTGCCTCCACCCTGGCCATAGCGCTCGTTCACGATCTGTCGCGCGCACACGCACGCGATGACGAGTTGGCCACGGCCCGCCGCGAACTGGCACTCGTGACCGACCGCGAGCGCATTGCACGCAATCTTCACGACACCGCCATTCAACGGCTGTACGCCACCGGTCTCCACTTGCAGAGCGCGCTCAACCGCAACGACATCGACGAGCGGGTGTGGAAGGCGATCGACGAGATCGACGAGATCATCCGCGAGATCCGCACGTCGATCTTCACATTGCAAGTGCCCCGCACCCTGCTCGAAGGCCTCGAGCGTGCCGTGCGTTCGACGGTGGCCGAAGCCGCCCGAGTGCTGGGTTTCCAACCTCAACTCAGTATCACCGGCGACCTCGACATGGTGCCCTCCGATGTGGCCTATGAGGTGCTGGCCGTCACCCGCGAGCTGCTCACCAACATCGCCAAACATGCCAGCGCCCGGCACACATGGGTGGCGGTTGCGCACGACGTTCACGGAGTGACGCTCACGGTCACCGACGATGGCGTGGGTTATCAACCGGTGGCCGGCCGCGCCGGCCGCGGTGTCGGCAACCTGCTCGCTCGTGCCCAAGCGCAGGGCGGAACCTGCGTCATGTCGCCATACGAACCTTCGGGTACGACGGTGAGCTGGTGGGTGCCGCTCGATGCATCGTGCACCCCGGCACAATTCGAGGTGGCCCCGTGAGCAGCTCCGACGTTCAGCAACGCCTCATCGACGAACGTAGGCGGCTGGTGGCCGAGCTCGAACGCCTCCGCCAGGAACTTGGCGTGAGCGACCCCGCCGCCACACTGCCGCCGTACGAGAGTTACGGTCAACACGCCGCCGATGTGGCCAGCGACGCGGTGGAACGCGAGATCGACCGGGCGCTCGAACTCGACCTCGTGGCCCTCATCGGCGAGGTCGACGAGGCGCTCCACCGCGACACTGTGGGCACCTATGGTCGTTGCATCACCTGCGCAGCACCCATCGGGGTCGAACGCCTCGCCGCCGTTCCCTGGGCGAGGTTGTGCCTGCAGCATCAGGCTTCGGCCGAGCGCGACGACCGAAGTGTGCTCGATCCTGCCGTGCCGCTGTCGCTGTTCGACGACACCACCGAGAGCGACGACGAAGACGATCACGGCGACAACGAGTTCTCATCTGAGGAGTTGGCGCTGCACATCGAGAACGAACAACCGTCGCACTGATTCGTGGTCTCGGTTCCCACGGCTGAATATCTGGTTTACGCTGGGCAGATGCGACAGCTCAACGGAATCGACGCCAGTTTCCTCAACATGGAAACGGCAAATGTGTTCGGTCACGTGTGCTCGCTCAACATCTTCGATGCCAGCGTTCCCGGCGGGGGCGGCTACGAAGCCACCCGACAGATGATCCTCGAACGCATCGAGCAACTCGCACCCTTCCGCCGACGGCTGGTGGAAGTACCGCTCGGGCTCGATCTGCCGTACTGGATCGAAGACCCCGACTTCGACATCGACTTCCATGTGCGCCACCATGCCGTGCCCCCGCCTGGCACCCCCGAGCAGCTCGCCGAGGTGGTGAGCCGCATCGTGGCTCGCCCGCTCGATCGGAGCCGCCCGCTCTGGGAGCTCTACGTCATCGAGGGCGTCAACGAGGGCCGCCAGATCGCGCAGCTCACCAAGATCCATCACGCAGCCATCGATGGCGCCTCGGGTGCGCTCATGCTCGGCGTCATCCTCGACACCGACCCCAACTTCCGGCCGTCGGGCACACCGGCGCGCTGGACGCCCGAAGCAGTGCCGAGCGATGACGACATGCTCCGCCGTACCGCACGCGAGTATTTGCTGCGTCCCGAGAAGTTCGTGCGGTTGAGTGTGCGTTCGCTACGCGAACTCGCCGCGGCCACCCAATCGGGTGGCATTCGCGCCCTTGCCGATCTCATCGCTCAGCCGATACCCGGGCCAGTGGGTTCGCTCATGCGCGAGCGGCTGCGCGCCGACCACGGCACCGACCACGACCGTGCGCCGGCGCTACCGCCCACTCAGGCCCCGCGCACACCATGGAACCGGGCCATCACACCGCATCGGCGCTTCGCCTACACCACCATCGCACTCGACGATGCCAAGCGCGTCCGCCGCCAGTTCGGTTGCACATTCAACGACGTCGTGATGGCGCTGTGCAGCGGCACCCTACGTCGTTACCTCGAACAGCACGACGTGCTGCCGACCGAGAGCTTGGTGGCCATGGTGCCGGTGAGTGTGCGCAGCGGCGACGAAACCGACCAGTACCAGAACCGCGTGTCTGCCCTGTTGGCCGACTTGGCCACCAATGAGGCCGACCCGGTGAAGCGGCTCCACCGGGTGCAGCAGAGCATGGTTGCCGCGAAGGAGAGTTTCTCGGCCATCCCTGCTGAAACACTGCAAGACTTCACCCAGTTCGCCCCGCCGGCGGTGGCCGCTCGGGCCATGCGCATGTACAGCCGCTTGCGTATAGCCGACCGAATGAACCCGCCGTTCAACTTGGTCATCTCCAATGTGCCCGGTCCCAATCATCCGCTGTATTCGGCCGGCGGGCAACTCGAACACTTCTATCCGGTCTCGGCGCTTGCCGATGGGCAAGGGCTCAACATCACGGTGCAGAGCTACAATGGGAATCTCGATTTTGGCATCATTGCCTGCCGAGAATTGGTACCCGATGTGTGGGTGATGATCGACCATCTCCACGCCGCCATGAACGAACTGTTGGCGCTGTGCGATCCACCGGCCGCGGCGACTCCGACGGAAAAGCCAGTCGAATCGACGCCAGTCAAGTCGAAGCCCGCAGCGGCGAGGCCCGCACCGACGAAGTCCGCACCGGCGAAGGCGCGAAAGCGAGCTACAGCCTCGCCGCGGTGACCGCCGCGATGCGCTCAGCAATCATCACCGTGGGCAGGTGCGTGTTGGCACGTGGCGCCACTGGCATCACCGAGGCATCGCACACCACCATGCCCGTGTAGCCGTTCAAGCGGCACTGTGGGTCGACCACCGAACCCATTGCGCAGGTTCCTGCCGCATGCACGTAATCGCCCACGGCGGCGCGCAGGCTGTCGTGATCGCGTCGGTACTCCAGTGGCGTACCGACGGCAGCGAAACCAGGGTGCGCCAGCAGTGCCTCGGCGTGGTCGATGGCTGCGCTCAGCCCGATCACATCGCGTTCGTCGGTCAACATGTTGAACTGCACAGTCGGCGGGAGATCGGGTGACGCCCCTGCGCTGCGCACGGTCCCTCGCGAATACGTTCGCATGAGGGCTGCCATCACCACTGCCACATCGGGCATGGTGCGGTCGACGAAATCGAGCGGCAGGATCTGTAGGTCGCGATCGTTGCTCCCCTGCGAGAGTTGAGCCACAGTGGCGGCCGGCAGCTCGCCTGCCGCTGCGGGCTCGCGACGCAACACGGTGATGGGAAACGACGGATGATCGTGCAGGTTGTCGCCCACACCCGGTGTATCGACACCCGAGCGCTGCAGGATGACGGGCGAATGGATGGCGCCTGCGCTGAGCACCACGAGGTCGGCCTCGATGGTGGCACCATCGGCCGTGAGCACCCCACATGCATTCCGGTCGTGAAACAGCACTCGGTCGACCAGGGTGTCGCCATGTATCGCCAGGTTGGGGCGGTCACGCGCCGGTTCGAGGTAGGCATCGTTCACCGAGACACGCAGCCCATCGTGGGTGCGAGTGAGCAGCACGCCGGCATGTGCAGTGGGCCACATCTCCCCCACCGCACGGCTCACCGGCCCCCACTCATGGCGCGGCGCGCGGTGGAGTTCGAGCCGGGTGCGCCCGAACCACGGGGCTACATCGGCCCATGCCCAGCCGGTGCATCCGTGGCTGCGTTCCCATTCGTCGTAGTCGGCAGGTTCCCCGGGAAGAGCCACCATGGCGTTGATGGCCGACGACCCGCCCACACCGCGGCCGCGCACATAGAGACTGGGCGCTTGGCCTGGGGCGCGCTCGGCCAGCAGATCGGGCCAGAATCGACCGGGTAGGTCTTTGGCTGCCATCCAGTCGAGGCCGGCGATGGCCTCGGGCGTGTCGTGCGAGCGATGATCGGGCCCCGCTTCGAGCAGGGTCACGTGCACATCGGGCCGCTCGCTCAGCCGCGCTGCCAACACCGCACCGGCCGAACCGGCACCAACCACCACGACGCGCCGAGGGGTGGCCGCCACCCCTATGCCTGTGCCTGGGCTTCCTGCCAGCGGCGCGCCACATCGGCGTACACCTGTGGGGTGGGCAGCATCAGCAACGAAGCGCCGCCATCCACACACAGCGTCTGCCCGGTCACGTACGAACCGTCAGGCCCGCACAGGAACAGCGCCGCCGTAGCGATCTCGGCCGACGTGCCGGGGCGACCGAGCGGTGTCATCTCGTTCAACGCAGCAATGGCTGTGGGCACCTTGAACACCCTCGCCGTCATCGGGGTCTCGATGAGCGACGCAGCGATGGTGTTGAACCGCACCTGTTGTGCGCCGTACTCCACGGCAGCAATCTTGGTGGCGTACTCCACACCGGCCTTCGCCGATGCATATGCAGCCAGGCCGCGTGCCGGGTTGTGCGCTGTGAGCGATGAGATCGACAAGAACGCGCCTCCGTTGCCGTGCGCAGCCATGGCATTGCCGAAATGGCGCATGCAGTAGAGCGCACCGCTGAGCTGCACAGCGTGCATGGCGTCAATACGCTCGGGCGTGAGGTCGGCGATGGGGGTCGACTGTTCGAAGCCGGCGCAGTTCACAGCGATGTCGATGCTGCCGAAGCGATCGGTGGCCGTGGCCACCAAGGCCTGCACCTGAGCATCGTCGGTGATGTCGCACGTGGTGCCCACAGCACCCATGGTGGCGGCCACTTCGTTCACCACGTCGGCGCGCCGACCGGCGATGAGCACGTTGGCTCCTTCGGCCGTGAACAGCCGGCTGATCGCTTCACCGAAACCACTGTGGCCGCCTACGACGACGGCTGTCTTTCCTTCGAGTTTGCCCATGGCTGCGAGTGTACGAAGCGCAGACGCTCAGGCCGTCACTCGCCGCGAGTGGAAGCGGGCAAGCCCGCCAGATGGGCGGTGTCGCCGTAGCGACGCAGGCTCCATGTCGACGCGTTCTGGCGCACAAGTTCGGTGATCGACGTGTTCAACGTGTTGATCCAGAACCCACCCGTGGGTGCTGCCTTCAGGGCTTGGCGGAGCACGGCGTCGATGACCCCACCATGGCACGCCACCACGATGGTCTTGTCTTCATACCGTTCGATCGTGCGCCGCACCGCCGAACCCACGCGGAACTGGAAGGCGGCCAGCGTTTCGCCACCGGGGAAGGTCACCCCGAACGGGTCGGAGTCTTCCCAACGGTTGCTGCCGTACTTGGCAACGAACTCATCGAAGCTCATGCCATCGCACTCGGGGCCCGGGTCGTGTTCGCCGAAGCCCTCGTCAGTCTCGATCTCGGGCGAACCGAAGGCCTGAGCCACGATCTCGGCGGTTTGCCGGGCGCGCGGGAAGTGGCTGGAAATCAGCACATCGGGGGTGAACTCGGGCGTAGTGGCCCATCGGTCGCGCAAGCGCTCGGCCTGTCGAATGCCCAACGGCGATAGCCCCGAGCAGGTGCGGTGCCCACCGATGACACGTTCGACTGTCACGATCGATTCGCCATGGCGAACGTAGATGATCCGAGTCATCGCTGGCCCCATCGCCCTCAGGCGAGTTTCTCGACGAACGACTCGAGTTGGCGCAGGTTGCGGCACTCGTACACACCATCGGTGTGTGTGCCGTACTCGCCCACGATCGAGTCGCCGGTGTTCCAGTAGCTCTTCGGCTCGGGGTTCAGCCAATACACGTGGCGAGCCTTCGATCGGATCTGCTTGATCACCCAGGCTTGGCTGGCGTGGTAGTTGTTGCGCGCATCGCCGAGCAACAGCACGGTGCTCTTCGGGCCCACGTCTTTGCCGTACTTCTCCCAGAACACTTCGAAGGCATGGCCGTAGTCGCTGTGGCCGTCGACCCACACCACATCGGCTTCGGTGTTCACCCGATGGATGGCGTCTTGGATATCTTCGGTGTTCTTGAAGAAGTCGGTGACCTCGTCGATGCCATCGATGAACACGAACGAGCGCACCTTCGAGAACTGGTTCTGGATGGCGTACACGAGCATCAGGGTGAACCGAGCGAACGCTGCCACCGAACCCGAGATATCGGCGATGACGATGAGTTCGGGTTTGGCTGGGCGCGGGTACTTGAACTTCGGTTCAGCCGGCACACCGCCGTAGCTCAGCGAGTGGCGCACGGTGTTGCGGAAGTCGAGCGGGCCCTTGCGGCCGTGGCGACGCTTGCGCGCCAGGCGCGCCGCCAGCTTGCGGGTGAGCGGGCCGAGTGCCTTACGTAGATTCTGCATCTCGTCGCGCGACGCATGCATGAACTCCACGTCTTCCGGCAGCGGCTTGCGCAGCGTCTTGGCCATGGCTTCGGCACCGCGGTCGGCCACGAGCCGGCGACGGATCTCGGCTTCGATCTCTTTCTTGAACTGCTCGATGCGATCGTTGTATTCGTCGCGCTCGAGACGCTCTTCGAGCGGTGTGAGTTCGCCACCCACTTCCTCACGGCTGGCATCCATGAGCTTGTCGAGCATGCCATCGAGGTCGAGGTTGCGCAGCGTGCGGTACAGGTAGTACGTGCCACCGACGGGACGGCCAGGTTCCATACCGGCGAAGCGCTGCACGGCCTGCTTGGCGAGGGCGCGCATCATGCCTTGGTCGCCGTTCATCAGCGCCTGCATCAGCATCTGCGCCATCTCTTCGGGCGTCATCGCATCCATCGCGCCACCCGCGCCACGGTTCTCGCCCTGCTTCATCTGATCTTGCATCTCGCGCCACATCTCATCGATGTCGCTCTCGTCGCCCTGCTTCAACTTGTACTCGGGGCCACGCAGACTGAAGTACACCTCGAACACGGTTTCGAACGATCGCCAATGGCTCTGGTTCTTCACCATCGTTGCGCCGAGCGCGTACTTGAACGCTTCGCGGTCTTCGATGGGGATGTGTTGGATGGCCTCCATGGCGTCGAGGTTCTCGGTGAGCGATACCGGAATCCCCGCGTTGCGGAGTTCAACCACGAAGCCTGACAGGAGATCGAGCATGGTGCGAGTGGAGGTGCGGCGCCGACTACTTGTCGACGCTCAGTTCCTTCGCCGCCTTGGCGATGTCGGTCTGGTACTTCAGCAGGATGTGCAAGGTTTCCTTGGCCTGCTGGGCATCGATGTTCTCGATACCGAGCAACACCAGGGTGCGCGCCCAGTCGATGGTCTCGCTCACCGAAGGGGCCTTCTTCAAGTCGAGCTGACGGATGCTGCGCACGATGCGGGCGATCTGGTCGGCGAGGTTCTCGGTCACACCAGGAACCTTGGTGAGCACGATTTCCTTCTCGCGGTCCATGTCGGGGTAGTCGACGTGGAGGAACAGGCAGCGACGCTTCAGGGCCTCACTCAATTCGCGAGTGTTGTTCGAGGTGAGGAACACCAGCGGGATCTGCTTGGCGGTGATGGTGCCGAGCTCAGGGATGCTCACCTGGTATTCCGACAGGATCTCGAGGAGCAACGCCTCGGTCTCCACTTCCACACGGTCGACTTCGTCGATGAGCAACACCACCGGGTCATCGGCACTGATGGCCTCGAGCAGCGGACGGGTGAGCAGGAACTCGTCGGAGAAGATGTCGTCGTGCACCTCGCTCCATGAGTCGCTGTTCTTATCGGCTTGGATGCGCAGCAGTTGCTTCTTGTAGTTCCACTCGTAGAGCGCTTTCGACTCGTCGAGGCCCTCGTAGCACTGCAGGCGGATCAGCCGAGCACCGAGCATGTCGGCAACCGACTTGGCCAGCTGCGTCTTGCCCGTACCGGCCGGCCCCTCCACGAGGATCGGCTTGCCGAGACGGTCGGCCAGAAAGACGACTCCGGAAATTCCATCGTCGGCCAGATAATTGACGCCCTTCAGCCCTGTACGAACCTGCGCCACGTTGTCGAAACGTTCACCCATGCACGGCACCCTACTGGCCCGCTTGACCGCACGGTCAATCCAGCCGCCCAGCCGGTCCGTGAGCCTGGACACCGCATACGGTGCCAAAGCTCACGGACCTACGG
>JBAXQV010000053.1:0-16658 GCA_037131575.1 Actinomycetota bacterium | reverse complement strand
ATGGCCAGCAGCATCAACTTCAACACCGTCTGGACGAGCATCTTCGAGCCGATCAGCACCTTCGGCGCCCTCAAGCGCCTCGCCCGCGAGAGCGAGTGGGCGCGCCGCCACGACCTGCCGTATCACGTGGTGGGCAGCGATGCATCTGGTGTCGTGCTGCGCGTCGGCTCGGCGGTGCGCAATTGGAAGCCGGGCGACCGCGTGACGGTGCACTGCAACCATGTCGACGACCAGGATCCGTCGTCGCACGACGACTCGATGATGGGTAACAACCAGCGCATCTGGGGCTACGAGACGAACTTCGGTGGCCTCGCCGACCTCGCCGTGGTGAAGGCGAACTCGCTGATGCCGAAGCCCGCGCACCTCACGTGGGAGGAAGCGGCGGTCAACGCGCTGTGCAACAGCACCAGCTATCGCATGCTCGTGTCGGCCAATGGCGCACGGATGAAGCAGGGCGATGTGGTGCTCATCTGGGGCGCCACCGGCGGTATCGGCGCCTACGCCACACAGTACGTGCTGAACGGCGGCGGTATCCCGGTGTGCGTGGTGAGCAATGCCGAGAAGGCCGACATCCTGCGCAAGATGGGCGTCGAGCACATCATCGACCGTGCCGCAGCCGGCTATCAGTTCTGGAAGGACGAGCACACCCACGACGAGACGGAGTGGCGTCGACTGGGCACGGACATCCGCGACCTGTGCGGTGAAGACCCCGACATCGTGTTCGAGCATCCAGGCCGCAACACGTTCGCAGCGTCGACGTACGTGACCAAGAAGGGTGGCACCATCGTCACCTGCGCTGCCACCAGCGGGTTCATGATGGAGTTCGACAACCGCTACTTCTGGATGCGCCTGAAGAAGCTCGTGGGCAGCCACTTCGCCAACTACAAAGAGGCCTACGAAGCCAACCGACTCATCGCCAAGGGCATGATCCACCCGGTGATGAGCCAGGTGTTCGACCTCGCCCATACCGGCGAGGCCGCCTACCAGGTGCACCACAACATGCACGAGGGCAAGATCGGCGTACTGTGCCTGGCCCCCGAGGAAGGCCTCGGCGTCACTGACCACGAACTACGCGCCAAGGTGGGCGACAAGCTCAACCTGTTCCGCCGCTAGTTTCGGGCATGTTGTTGAGCAATCGCTGACATGCGTCGGCACGGGTGATCTCGATGAACGACAGGCGCCGTTCATCGCCGCCGGACCCATGCGACTTCATGATGATCGTCGGCGCGCAGGCACTCTGAGCATCGGCCGACACTTCATCGCCTCCCCAGGCGAAGTAGCGGCCGGCAAGGTCGCCGGTCGTCACTAACTCCAGCTTCGTCCGGCCCGTTCCCACCGAGAATTCGGGGGGCAGGTCGGTCGCTGATGGACTCTTGCTGACATCGAGTTCGATGATGGCTGGTTTGCCGACGGTCGCTGCCGACACTGTCGGCCCGTCGGCACTCACGTACCAGCCGCTCGCCCCCGACCGGTCGTAACCGATCGTGTACGACGACCCGAACGCACCAAGCACGAATGTGTTGGTGGTTCCCGCTCCTGCGCCGGGGGAGGTAGGAGGCAACGTGGGCGTCGCAACAGTGTCGGTTGGCGCAACGGAATTGGCGGCCGTGACAGCGGCGAGGATTTCGCTGGTACGGCTCGCGAGAGCCGGATTGATCCTCAGTGTCGCCCACCACGTTGGAGCCGCGGGCCACACCGCTGCCGATGTGCCGTCGGGGAGCGTTCCGAGGAAGCCACGGCTGCCCGCCACTCCGACTTCGGTGAAATCGGTGAACCCGGCAAGCGTGTTCAGCACCGCCGTGTTGGTGACCGACAACACCGCCCCACGGGGCGTACCGCCGATGGTGTACGCCTCTGTGTGCGTGGTGCGTGTGTTGCTCGACAGGGAACCCCACCACTCAGATTGCGGGTCGGGATTGTTGAGGAGGTCGTTGAACGTGCCCTTTTCGATGAGGAACACCGAGTTGGCGAAGGCCGCGCCGCCGCCGGCGGCCGGATCGATGAGGCCTACTTCAGTCACCCACCACACGGCGTCGTCGCGTTGCCACACCAGCTGCGGGCCGGCTGCGCCAGCACTGAGGTCGTTGCGCAGCCAGGCAGTGCCTTGGGGCGCGCCACTCACCTCGGTGTATCCCGTCATGTCGGGCAGAAGGTCCAACCGGTTGTAGTGCACCTCGACCGACAACAAGCCCCGGTTCCGGCCACCGCCACCCGGCTTGGTGACGAGCCAAACCTGCGTACCGGTGTCGCTGGGTCCGGAGGTGGAATCGGTGACAATGCCATCGGCCTCTGCGTCGGGAAGGCGCAACTCGAACCACGGGTAACTGGGGTCGTACGTCGACGCTGTCGAGGTGACGTCACCGGGTGTTGTTGTCTCGAGCGACGGGGTGGTCGCCTGGACGCCGGTGGGGGCCGATGAGCGCAGCGACAATGCCCAGCCTCCAGCACCGAGCAGCACGGCCGAAGCTGCGGCCACACTCAGCCAGGTGCGCCGTGAGCGACGCACGGGCCCCGTAGTCCGGATGGGAACCACTGCGATGTCGTCTGAATCACCCGTTGCGGCGTCATTGCCGCCGTCGGCGGTGCCAGTGGCGGCGACCTCGTCGAGGGCGCTGCGCAGGCGGGCGATGATGTCGTCGTCGTTCAGCATGTCGTTCATCGGTTGATCTCCTGCTTCAAGGTGGCGAGGGCACGGTGCACGAGCACCCGCACCGATGCGGGCGCGCAACCGAGTGCCTCGGCGATCTGTTCGTCGGTCCAGTCATCCCAGTAGCGCAGTGCCACAGCAGCGCGCTGCTTGTAGGGCAGCGTCGCGAGTGCACCGAGCATCTCGTGGGTTTCGGCGCTGTACGAGGTGGGTTGGCCGGCGGCAGCTCGGTGGATGCGACGCTGTTCACGCGCATGCGACCGGTGCCACGAGGCCGCCCGATTCACCACCGTTCGACGCAGGTAGCCAGCCGGGTTGTCGAGACCTTCGAGGCGGCCGCTCACGGCAACGAGTGCGTCCTGGGCAAGTTCCTCGGCCACTGCCCGGTCGCCCACCAATGCCACAGCCCAGCGCACAGCGTCGGCGCGATGGGTTCGGTAGAAGTGGTCGATGGTGGGGGCGGTCATGGTTCGAGCTCCAGGCATCAGTGTGATGCTCTTCATGCTCGCTTTGACGTCACTGGTGGAAAGTCTGTTTCACTAGTCGCATGCTGCTCACCGAAATCGATCACATCGCCATTGCTGTTCGCGACCTCGAAGCCGCCATCGCCTACTACGCCGAGGCATTCGGGGCCGAAGTGCACCACCGCGAGATCGTCGAGAGCGACGGTGTGGAAGAGGCACTGGTGAAGGTGGCCGACAGCTACATCCAGCTCACCGCCGCCACGCGGCCCGACAGCCCCATCGCGAAGAGCATCGAAAAGCGCGGCGAGGGCCTGCATCACGTTGGCTACCGCGTTGCCAACTGCCAGGAGGCGCTCGATGCCATGCTGGCCGCCGGTGCCACTGCCATCGACAAGGCACCCCGCCCGGGCAGCCGCGGCACCACGGTGGCGTTCATCCATCCGAAGGGCAGCTTCGGCACGCTCATCGAACTGGTGCAGGAGAACCCGGGCGCTGCACATCACTGAGTTCGGCCGGCCTCATTCGGCTTCGACGATCAGGCCCTTCAGGTAGTCGGCCTCGGGGAATGCCAGAGGCACCGGGTGATCGCTCGGCTGCGTGAGCTTGCCGATGATCCGCGCCGTTCGGCCGGCATCGAGCGCGGCGCCTGCAACCACCTTCTGGAACAGTTCGGCGGTCATCGCCCCACTGCAGCTGAAGGTGAGCAGCACTCCACCGGGGGCGAGCAGCTTCAGGGCCAGCAGGTTGAGGTCTTTGTAGGCGCGGCTGGCCTTGTCGAGCTGCCGGTCGGTGTTGGCGAGCTTGGGCGGGTCGAGTGCGATGAGGTCATATTGGCGGGCACGGTCGCGCAGGCCACGCAGCGCCGTGAATGCATCGGCCTCCATCAACTCGCCGATGTCGAGCCCGTTGAGTTCGCCGTTGCGGCGGGCCACCTCGAGCGCCGGGCCCGATGAGTCGATGCTCAGCACGCTCGCCGCTCCGCTGCCCGCTGCCACCACGCTGAACGCACCGGTGTACGAGAACACGTTCAGCACGCGGCGACCGCCAGCGAGTTCGCCGATGGCCCGCCGAGCATGGCGCTGGTCGAGATAGAAGCCGGTCTTGTGCCCGCCGGTCACGTCGACGGCGTACCGCCAGCGCCCCTCGGTGGCCACCAACTCATCGGGCGGCAGCCCGCCTCGCAACAGCCCCACACGTGCGTCGAGTCCCTCGCGTTCACGCACATCGGCGTCACTGCGTTCGTACACGCAGCGCACACCGGGCAGTGTCATCAGGGCGTCGGCGATGGCCTCGCGGAAGCGGTCGGCGCCCACCGACGTGAGCTGCATCACCACGGTGTCGTCGTAACGATCGGCGATGAGGCCCGGCACACCGTCGGCTTCGCTGAACACCAGCCGGGCCGAGTTGGTGGGCTCTGCGGCGTCGGCCGCAAGGAGGCCATGGCGGCGCTCGGCAGCGGCGGTGACCCGCGCAGCGATGAAGGCGTCATCGACCACGGCGTCGGCATCGAAGCTCCACATCCGCACCCTGATCTGGCTCTCGGGGCTGTACGCGCCCCACCCCAGCATGTCGCCACTCGACGAGGTGACGGCCACCGTGTCGCCTGGGCCGGGAGCACCCTTCACCGTGGCGATACCGCCCGAGAAGATCCATGGATGGCGCCGCGCCAACGAGCGCTCACGGCCCGCCTGCAACACCACCACTGCCGCGCCCGGACGCGTTCGATTCACCGACACACCGCCACGGTAGACGGCGACCGACGGTTCAGCGCAGCGACAGGTCGAGCGGGTTGCCGCTGCTGGCGAGCCAGCCGTCGCGTTGCATCCGCTCGTCGAGCAGCACCGCGAGCTGTTCAGCCAGCACACACTGGTTCTGGATACTGCGCTCGAGAGCCGTGGCCAACGCTTCGAACCGCTGCTCCATCATGGCAAAGCGAGCGTTGGTGGCACCCTGATCTGCCGTTGCAGCTGCGCCGCCCGCACCCTGGCCGCGCAGCGCTTGGATCTGCTCGTTGCATTCGCGGCGCACGCGTTCGATGAGGCCCACCGACGTGCTCTGCGCACGGTCGATGTCGCTGCGCATCTCGGCCTGCACGGTCTCGACGTTGCGCTGGGCGATGGTGGCGTAGGCCGCCATCGCGGTGTACTGCTGCATCATCTGCGTTTCGAGTTTGGCCACCCGATCGCGCAGGTCGTTCGTGAACGCACGCGATTCATCGACGCTGTCGTCGGGCAAGAACACTCCCGACGGGTCGGGCAATTCTCCCCATTGATCGTCATCGCGCATGTTGTTCCGCACTGAAGCCTCCACCTCTCGACGGATTACATCGGCGCAAACGCAGCCTCACTTGAGCGCGAGTTGAGGAAATCTTGAGGATTCATCGGGCGGCAATCAGACGGGCGGCAGGGCAGCGATGAACGCAGCGATGGCATCGGCCACCTCGCCAGCGTGCGTGTGCTCGTGCATCGAATGCTCGCCGCCGTCGATCACCTGCAGACGGGCATGAGGCATCTTGCGCTCGAGGTACTCGCCCGACGATGTGTACTCGGGGCGATCGGCCGACCCCGCCAACACCAGCGTGGACACCGTCATGTCGGCGAGGCGATCCATGACCACCGAGTCGTGCTGCAGGTTCAACCCGGCCACTTGCTCGGGTACCCCGAAGCGATGGGCGTTGCGCCGCGACCGTTCGTTCCACGCCTCGCGCTTGTCGGGGTCGCGGAAACCGGGCCCGGTGTTCAACACCACGATGCCGCGCGCGACGCCCGGGCGAGTGGCCGCGTGCGCCAGGGCGAGGTAGCCGCCGAGCGAGTGGCCCACCAGCACCGCCGGCTCACCCAGGTCGGCCAGCACATCGTCGATATCGGCGAGCGCTGCGTCGCGGCTGTAGGCATCGGGGTCGGCAGGAACGGGCGACGCCCCGTGGCCCAGCAGGTCGATGGCCACCGTGAGGTGCTGGCCACTGAGCTGCTCCATGCACTCGGCCCAGGTGGCCGACGATGTTCCCAAGCCGTGCAGGAACACGATGGGCGGCGAACCAGCGCCACGGCGAACCTGATGCAACCTCATGGCCGGTACCTTCCCATGCCGATACGGGCACCCGCGCCCGGCCCTCAGCCTATAACGACCCCCCATCTCTCCGTCCGATCACCGCAGAACCACCGGGCTATGGTGCGGGCATGCAAACAGGACGTTGTCTCTGCGGTTCGGTCACCTACACCTTGGCGGGCGACATCATCGCCACCGCGGTGTGCCATTGCGATCACTGCCAGCGCCAGGGCGGTAGCGCGTTCTCGGTGAATCTCGTGGCGCACGAGTCGCAGCTCACGGTGAGCGGCGAGTTGAAGACCTACGAAGAGCGCGGCGAACTCGGCGACGACGTGTACGTGCGCCGCAAGTTCTGCCCCGGCTGCGGGTCGCCCATCGTGTCGGAGCTGTCGAAGTCGCCCGGCATCATCGCCGTGAAGGCTGGCACGCTCGACGACAAGTCGAGCGTGGCGCCCACCGTGGAAGCCTGGTGCGTCGATCGCCAACCGTGGGTGTCGCTGCCCGGTATGGCCGTGTCGATGGACCGCGAATAACCCCAGCGTCACCCGGCCGCGCGTCCCCCGGCCGCGCGTCACCCGACTCCACCTTCACCCGGCCCTACCTTCACCCGGCTCTACTTTCACCCGGCGCTACCTTCACCCGGCCCTACCTTCACCCGGCCCCAGACGTTCTGGTCAGCACCAGAAGCGCACAGTGGCGTTCTGGTGCTGACCAGAACGGCGCAAGGGGGGAAACTGGGGGTGGCGCGCCGAGGGCTGGCCCGACACACACGTTGAGCTCGCCCGACACACACGTTGGCGGAACGGGAGGGATTCGAACCCCCGGGCCTTGTGAGCCGGCCGCTTTCAAGGCGGCTGCATTTGTCCGCTCTGCCACCGTTCCGGCTGCCACGCTAGCGGCCCGACGGCATCCCCACCGCCTCAATCAGCCCGCAGCCAGGGCTGCCTTCACCAGCGCGGCGATTTTCGCGCCATCGGCGGTGGAGCCGGCGCGGGCACGAACAGCGTTCACCACACGCCCCATTGCCTTCATGCCGGTGGCACCATCGGCTGCAGCCGCGGCCACCTCGGCAGCCACTACCTCGGCGAGTTCGTCGTCGGACAACGCCGCCGGTAGGTAGGTCTCGAGCAGGGTCGCCTGGGCGCGCTCGCTGGCCACACGCTCGGCGCGGCCGGCCACCTCGAACGCATCGGCGGCCTCGTGATGCTTACGCACCTCCACCGACAACACCTTCAGCACAGCGGCATCGTCGAGCACCACGGCCTCATCGCCGGCGGTTTCAGCCACCGAGATGGCCGCCAATGCCTGGCGCAATGCCAACAACGCCACCTCGTCGCGCGCCTTCATCGCCGTGGTCAGTGCCTGCTTCAACTGTGCCTTCACCGTTGTGTTGTCGCTCATGGCATCCATCCTGCTCGGTTCGGAACGTTCGGCTCACCTGAAGTGGAACTCACTCGAAGATCTGGGCGCGCAACGACTGCACCCAGTCGTCGGCATCGCGCCAGCGCGCATCGGCGTGCTCGCGAGCCACATGCGCCGAAACACCCGCCGCCGGGTACGAACCCAGGAACTTCACCCGACCCTGCTTCGAGTGCAGCGCCCGCAACACATCGGCCATCAACTCGTCGGCCACGTGGCCATCGGCGTAGATGATGAAGCAGTAGTCGCCCAGGCCACCGTCTTTGGTGGGCCGCGACAGCAGGTTCGACAGGTTGATGCGCCGGGCTGCGAACTCTTGCAGGATGGAGATGAGGCTGCCCGGTTCGTCGGCGCGCTGGTACACCACGAGTGCCGTGCGATCGTGCCCCGTGGGTGCGGGCACGCCCTGGCGGGCTACCAGCACGAACCGGGTTTGGTTGCCGGGGTGATCGGCGATGTCGGCCGCGATGATCTCGAGCCCGTACAACTCGGCGGCGGCTCGCGGCGCCACGGCCGCCACACCCTCGCCCATTTCGCTGACCAGCCGCGCTGCTTCAGCGGTGGAGTTGGCGGCCCGCATCTCGGCACCACCCACGTGTTGGCGCAGGTAGGCGTGGCACTGTGCGGTAGCCACCGGAATCGACAGCACCACCTTCACATCGGCCAAGGTGGTGCCGGGCCGGGCCACCAGGCAATGCTCGATGTCGAGCACCACCTCACGCTGGATGCGCAGGTCGTGACTGAACGCCAACTCGTCCTGGGTGAGATTCACCATGCCCTCGATCGAGTTCTCGATGGCCACGAACCCGTACTCCACCTCGCCGGCCTCGACCGCGTCGAGCACATCGGGCATGGTGCGGTACAACCGCAGGTCGCCCGCGGCCAGATCGGGTTGCGACTTGAGGGCCTGCTCGGTGAACGTGCCGAGCGGCCCGAGGAAGCCGATGCGCGTACCCGGAGCAATCACAGCGCCCAGGCTAGGGGTTCGCGCCATTTGCTGGCAGCATGTTTCCCGTGGATGAAACGCAACTGCGTCAAATGATCGACGACATCCGTGCTGGCACCACCTCGCCCGACCAAGCGGTGGCCGCGCTCCGTCGGCTTCCGTTCGCCGATGTGGGCGATGCGTTGGTCGATCATCACCGCCACCTCCGCCAAGGCGTACCCGAAGCGGTGTACGGCCCCGGCAAGAGCCCCGAGCAGTGCGTGCGCATCGTGGGCGAACTACTCGCACACGGCTCCGGCCCCGTATTGCTCACCCGCGTCGACGGGGCGCAACATGCCGCCGTCACCAGCGCCCACCCGGGCGGTGTGATGGCCTCCACCAGCATCACCTGGCGTCTGCCCGAACCGCACCGGGCCGGCCGGGTGCTGGTGGTGAGTGCCGGTACATCGGATGTTCCGGTGGTCGACGAATGTGTCCTCACCCTGCGCGCCTACGGCTTTGCACCCGACCGTCTCACCGATGTGGGTGTGGCCGGCCTGCACCGCCTGCTCGCCCACCTCGACCGTGTCACCAGTGCCGATGCCATCGTGGTGGTGGCCGGTATGGAAGGGGCCTTGGCCAGTGTGATCGGCGGCCTCAGTGCGGCGCCGGTGGTGGCGGTGCCCACCAGTGTTGGTTACGGCGCCGGCCTGGAAGGCGTGACCGCGCTGCTGGCCATGCACGCCTCGTGTGCCAGCGGTGTGACCGTGGTGGGCATCGACAACGGCTTTGGTGCGGCGTCGGCAATTGGGAGAATGCTGGCATGACCCGCACCGCCTGGTTCCACTGCTTCGCCGGCACTGCGGGCGATATGACCATGGGTGCGCTGGTGCATGCCGGGGCCGACCAGGTGCGGGTGGCCGACATCCTCGGCGGCCTGAACATCGACGGCTATGCCCTCACGTTCGACAATGTGCTGCGCTGTGGCGTGGCGGCCACCTACGCCGTGGTGGTGACCGATGCGCACGGCCACGAAGGCCCCCGCGACCCGCACGACGACCACGACCACGACCACGAGCACGAGCACGATCACGGCCACACGCACGAACCCGAGCCACACGCCGCCGTGGCGCATCGCCCGTACCGCGACATTCGCGACCTGCTCGATGCAGCCGACCTACCGCCACGGGTGCGCGACCGTGCCCAGCGCACCTTCCGTGCGCTCGCCGAAGCCGAGGGGCGCATGCACGGTATGGACCCCGACGATGTGGGCTTCCACGAGGTGGGCGCGCTCGACGCCATCGTCGACATCGTGGGTGCGTGCGCGGCTCTCGAGGCGCTGGGCATCGACCGCATCGTGGTGAGCCCCATCACCGTGGGGCAGGGCCAGATCCGCGCCGCCCACGGCACCCTGCCCAACCCCGCACCGGCGGCCACCGAACTGCTGGCCATGTTCAATGCTCCCTGCCGCGGTATCGACGATCGTCGCGAACTGGCCACCCCGACCGGCGTGGCGCTGATGGTGGCGTTGGCCGATGCCTTCGGCCCGATGCCAGCCATGACCGTGCACAGCGTGGGCTACGGCGCTGGCACGCGTGATATCGACGGCCGCCCGAATGTGGTGCAGGTGGTGGTGGGCGACGAGACCGACGCGTCGGCCGGGCCCGGCCAACCCGTTGCCCTGCTCGAATGCAATGTCGACGACGTGACCGGTGAGGTGCTGGCGCACACCGTGCAGGCGCTGCTCGATGCAGGCGCGCACGACGCCTGGGCCACCCCGATCGTCATGAAGAAGGGCCGGCCGGCACATACCGTGCACGCACTGTGCGACCCCGCCCGACTCGATGCAGTGCGGGCCGTCATGGTGGCCGAAACCGGCACCCTGGGCGTGCGTGGTTCGGTGATCTCACGCTGGCCGCAGCAACGCAACGACGCCGTGGTGCACGTGGGCGGCCACCCCATTCGGGTGAAGCACAACGCCAACCGGGTGAAGGTGGAACACGACGATGCAGCCACCGCTGCGGCCGCACTGGGCCTACCGCTGAGGCTGGTGCTCGAACAGGCCGTACAGGCCGTCGGCACCCTGGCCGACTAGCCGCTCGGCGGCGGGTGTGTTCGTTCGAACTGTTCCACGCGCCAGCGGATGAGGGCGCGGAGTTCGTCGAGCCGGTCGATGTTGCGGTGTGGGGCAGGGGTGTAGCGGCCGGTGCAGCGGAGGCGGGCGACGCGGTTGTGGGCGTTGCAGCCGAGCGTGCCGGAGAACTGGCTGGTGAGCCCACCCTCGGCGTAGGGCACCACATGGTCGACGTCGCACTGGTCGGCGGGGATGTCGCAGCCGGACGGGTGTTGGCAGTGCTGGTCGCGAACTTGGATGGCACGCCGGATGGCACCCTGGAAGCTGCGTTGCCGGCCGACGGAGAGCAGGGTGGTGTGGTCGGCGAACAGCACGGTTTCGAGCATCGCCGTGTTGAGATACGGAACAACGTCGCCCGATGAGAGCAGCACCCCGCTGCCAAGGCTACAGATACGGGCCATGGTGTCGTTGCCGACCGTGACACTGAACAACGGTTGCGGCCGGCGGCCCTCGGCTGGGGCTGTGCCGGAGCGGGTGGCCATCTCGATGAGGGCTGCCGCGCGGCGTTGCGCCGGTGTGCGAGTGATGCCGTCACGTTTGTCGGTGCGACGGAGTTGTGCGGTGAGGCGGCGTAACTCGTTGTCGATGATCTCGGCCCCGATCGGGTCGAGGTCGCCGTTGATCACGAGACGGCCTTCGAACGACCGAGACGCGAACAGGCGCGCATCGAGATGCGCCAACGGCGCCCCGTGAGGTTCGGGATCGGACCCATCGGCCAGACACCGTTCACGATCTATTGCTCGTTCGGTGTCGAGTAATTCGTCGACCGTTTCCATCCAGCGCTGCATCACCAGACGGGTGCCACGCAGGTCGAGCCGGGCACACTCGCGCACCAGCATCTCCTCGGCCTCGGCGAACACGGAAGCACGCTCGGGAGTGTTCGCTGCCGTGATGACCGTGAACTGATCGACCGACAACACCCCCGCCGTTACCGCCCCCGCCGTGAGCCGACACCGGCGACCCGCCCGGGCGCTGGCCATCTCGGCCCTCGCATGATCGACCGATGACCGATCGAGCCGCGCCACCCGATGCGCCGCCGTACGCGACCCGTTCGACTCCCACAAGCGGCGTTCATCCCACTCGGCCAACGCACCACGAGCCACACCGGTGAACCGTTGCCGCTGCACCTGCAGGCAAGCGACCAATTCGTACAACTCAGCATCGGTGAGCGCGCCCGCGTCGAGCCCCGCCAACGCATCAACCGCGTTGCGCACCTGGGCGAGAACAGCACCGACCGTCATGTCGCCATGGTGCCAGAGGGGTGTAACGGAGTTACCCGAGGTTGGCCGGCCCGCTCGCCGGGTACGACTAGGCCTTCACCCCGAGTGCTTTGTCGACCTCGGCAGCGATACCGGCTTGGCCCTTCTCGCCCGACCAACGATCGAGCACCTTGCCGTCGGTACCGATGATGGCGATGAATGGGAAGCCACTCACGCCCATCGCGCGAGCGGCGTCCATGTTGGCGCTGTCGGCCATCGACGGCCAGGTCCAACCCTCGCCAGCGAGCCAAGCCGACGGCGGGTAGTTGGGGCGATCGGCATTGACAGCGGTGGAGATGGCGATGACCTGCAGGTTGGCGGGCACCTTGCCACTGGCCTTCCAGGCCAACAACTCGGGTACCTCACGGTTGCAGTGCGGGCACCAGTGCGCCACGAACACTGCCATCACCGGCCCCTTCGTCCAATCGATGGTGACCGGCGAACCGTCGAACGCATAGCCCTTCAGTTGCGGGGCCGGCTGGCCGATCGCCGGGTCGGCACCCGTTTCGGGAAGCTGTGCGAGCGGTGTGCCGGTGATGTTCACCTGCTGGTTCTCGCCGGGGCTCGCATGGTCGCCGCTGGGGCTGGTGGTGCCGGTGGTGGCCTTACTGGTGGTGTCGCCTCGGGTGAGCAGCGCGGTGGCAGCAGCAGCGAACACCACGACGGCGACCACCGCCACCCACACCCAGGGCGCTGTGTGCTTGGCGGGATGCGCTGCTGGATTATTCGCCATCGGAAGCCTCCTGAGGCTGGAGCGAGGTGACAGAACGAGGAATGGTGAGCAAGGCGATGATGGCAGCAAAGCCGCACGCAGCCATGAACGACAAACTGACGAAGCCGAACACTCGGAAGTAGGGCACCGAGCACGGCGCGGTGATATCGCAGGAACCGGCTTCGAGTTGTGGATGCCACTCGATGAGGTAGTGGTAACTCGAGATCAGCAACCCGATGGAGGCGAGCGGTACGGCGTACCAACGCACGGCCGCATCGCGCCTGAGCGCCCCCACCAACAGCACCACCACCAGCGAGTACATGCAGATCCGCTGGAACCAGCACATCTTGCACGGCACCAGGTTCTGCACTTCGCTGAAGTACAGGCTGCCGGCCGTGGCGGCTGCCGCCACGAGCCACGCCAGCCACACGGCCGCTGTGCGGAGTTGGGCGAGCACCGGCCGAGCCGCGGGCACCCAACGTGCCGCCACCATCGCCACCGCGCCAGTGCCGGCGACGAGTGCCAGCAGTGCGAAGAATCGTTGCGCAAACAACATCGTGATCATTCTGCCTTCGTTGCCAGCCGTTCGGAGCGCGCCCACCATTGCGGTGGCACAATGCTCGTGATGATTTCTCCCGTTGTCGATGCGACCTTTGTCGCCCAACACCCCGCCGCAGTGCTCGTCGACGTGCGCTGGTACCTCGACGGCCGCGATGGGTACGCCGCCTTTCAGGCGGGTCACATCGCCGGGGCCGTGTGGGCCGATCTCGACCATCAACTCGCCGCGCACGGGGCGCCAGCCACCGAGGGTCGGCACCCGTTTCCCACGCCCGAGGCATTTGCCGCAGCAATGGAAGCGCT
Source organism: Actinomycetota bacterium (assembly GCA_037131575.1). Classification (GTDB taxonomy): domain Bacteria; phylum Actinomycetota; class Acidimicrobiia; order Acidimicrobiales; family Ilumatobacteraceae; genus VFMC01. The sequence continues at coordinate 3,189 of JBAXQV010000053.1, read as the reverse complement.
CGGCATCGGCGACAACACCGTGGTGGTGGCCTACGACGACACGGGTGGGCTCACCGCAGGTCGCCTGGTGGTGATGCTGCGCATGCTCGGCCACGATGCCGCGCTGCTCGACGGCGGGTTGCGCACCTGGACGGGGCCCACCGCAACCGGGTCCAACCCACCTCGACCGGTCGCAACCTTCACACCACGCCCGTGGCCGGCCCACCGCTTTGCCGACGCCGACAACACCGGCTCCACCGCACAGAACGGCGGCGTGGTGCTCGACGCTCGCGCTCGTGAACGATTCACCGGTGAGGTTGCGGCCGTCGACCCTCGGCCCGGGCACATCCCCGGTGCCCGCAACGCGCCCTGGTCGGCCGTGCTCGGCCCCGAGGGCCGCCTCGTCGATACCGCCACTTTGCGCGCCCACTACGGAGCACTCGGTGTGAACGAACGCAACGCCGACGACGTGGTGGCCTACTGCGGGTCGGGTGTGAGCGCATGCATGAACGTGGTGGCACTCGAGCACGCCGGGTTCGCGCCGCCGCGCCTGTATGTGGCCAGTTGGTCGGGTTGGTCGGCCGACCCCGAGCGCGCCGCCGAACTGGGGGCATGACATGACCACCGGCGTGGCCGCACTGCGCGCCTTGCGCGCCCAGCGCAAACGCAACCGCCTGGGCGACGTGGAATGGTTCGATGCCGCGTACAAGGTGTACGTGGCGGCACTGTTCGGCGGTATCGCGCTGTTGTGGCTCAGCGACCTCGTGGGCGACAAACCGGTCTCGGCCGCACAGGCAGCCGACGTGTTGCGCCATGGCCCTGCTGCCGTGGGCATGGTGGCCATCGTGGCCTTGGTGGTGGGCCTGCGCAGCGGGAGCCAGGGAGGGCCGTTGGCGCTCGAAGCCGCCGACGTCACCTACGTGATGCTGGCTCCGGTCGATCGACGTGCCGCGCTGTTGCGGCCAGCGGTACAACGCCTCCGCAGCGCCGCCTTCGCCGGTGCCGTGGTGGGTGGCTCGTTCGGCCAACTCGCCGGCCGCCGCCTGCCCGGATCGGCGTTGGCGTGGTTCGGTAGTGGCGCCCTGTTCGGTCTGATCGTGGGTCTCGCCTGGGTAGGTGGCGCCTTGGTGGCGCATGCCGCTCAACTGCCTCAGTTGCTCACCTCGATCATCGGCGTCGTCCTCGTCGCCTGGCAGGCCGCGGCCATCGGTTCGGGCGTTCCCGGCCCCGGCAACCTGGCCGGCTCATTGGCCATGTGGGGCTGGCGCCAGCGCGGCATCGACGTCGTAGCAATCGCAGTGAGCATCGCCCTTGTGGTGGTGGGCTTGGCGCTGGTGGGGCGCACATCGCTCGACGCCCTCGCCCGGCGCAGCAGCCTGGTGGCCCAACTGCGGTTCGCCGTGACCATGCAAGATCTGCGCACCGTGGTGCTGCTTCGTCGCCAACTCAGCTACGAGCACACCCGGGCGAAGCCGTGGGTGCGCCTGCGCCCGAGAGGTACGGCCAATGTGGTGTGGCGGCGCGGCTGGCACAGCCTGTTCCGCCTGCCCCTCGGGCGTCTCATCCGCATGGCCGCCCTCGTGGTGGCCGCGGCGGCGTGTCAGGTGTCGGCACTCAACGGCACCACACCGCTGGTGGTGGTCACTGCCGTGCTCACATTCGTGCTGGGTCTCGAGGTGATGGAACCGCTGTCGCAGGAAGTCGACCAACCCGACCGCACCGAAAGCTTCCCCATCGAACGCGGTCGGTTGATGCTCGAACACCTTGCTGCACCCGCTGTGGCCCTGGTGCCGTTCACCATCATCGGAGCCGCCGCTGCCGTGGTGCTCGAGATGCGCCACAGCAACGCCCCCACACTCGGCGGGGCCATCGCGGTGGTCGCCATCCTGGCGCTTCCCACGGTGTTCACCGGAGCCGCCGGGGCAGTCATCAACATCGTGCGCGATGCGCCCGACCCCATGGCCAGCAACAGTCAACAATCGTTCATGCCGCCGGAGATGGCCGGGTTCTCCACCGTGCTGCGCACCCTGGTGCCGCTCATCGTGAGCATCATCGGCGCACTGTCGATCCTCATCGTGCGCAGCGCATTGCGCGTGCAAGGTCCATCGGCCGTGGTGCCCGCCGCCATCCGCTCGGCCGTGGCCTGCACGCTGGTGGTGGCCGGTGTTGCCGCCTGGGTGCGCCACCGCGATGCCATGCGTGCCAAGTTCCGCGCCTTCATGAACGAAGGCCGCACCGTTACCCAACAACAACGGAGTTCCCGATGACCGCCGCACTGAGCCTGCGCGAGTTGACCAAATCGTTCGGCGGAGGCGGCGACGAACGCCCCGCGCTGTCGCCTCTCACGCTCGAGATTGCCGCCGCACAACGGGTGGCCTTGGTGGGCCACAACGGCAGTGGGAAGACCACCATGTTGCGCATGGTGGCCGGGTTGCTCGACCCGTCGGGTGGTTCCATACGCGTGCACGGTAAGGCCGGTAACACACCGGCCGCCCGGGCCGAACTCGCCTACCTCGCCGATCAGCCCACGTTCTACGACGACCTCTCACTGCGCGAGCACCTCGAGTACGTGGCCCGCTTGCACGGTGTGACCGACTGGGCCGACCGCGCCGACGACTTGGTGGCCCGGCTCGGCCTCACCGATCGGTTCGACCAACTGCCCGTCACATTCAGCCGCGGGTTACGCCAGAAGGCCGCCATCTCGCTGGCGTTCATCCGCCCGTTCTCGTTGCTGCTGGTGGATGAACCCTTCGTGGGCCTCGATTCCGCAGGCAAGACGGCGCTGCTCGAGTTGTTCGACACTGTCCATGCCGCCGGTGCCGCATTGGTGGTGGCCACGCACGAGTTGAGTTTCGTGAACCGGGTCGACCGGCTCATCGCCCTCAGCGACGGCGAGGTGCGCTACGACGGTGCGCCCGGCGACACCGATGTGAACGCCCTCGTGTTCCACACCTGATCGGGGCCGTGACATTGCGTCGCACCGTTGTCGCTGTGGCTTGACGACGCGGATACCATGCGCTGCATGCAGGAGTACTCATCAGTCAGCGCGTCGTCGTTCGATCCCCCCGCTTTGGTGGCCAAGCTCAATGATGCGGCAGCCGAGGGTTGGTCGGTGGTCAGTGTGGTCTCAGCCGGCAGCGACCTCGTGGCCGTCCTGAGCCGTGAAGCATCGGGGGTCGCGCCAGCCGCTGGTGCGCCGGCCGCTGGTGC
>JBAXQV010000052.1:0-16953 GCA_037131575.1 Actinomycetota bacterium | reverse complement strand
AGGTCAGGCGGCTTTGACGGCGGCGGCGTGGGGTCAGGCGGCTTTGATGGCGGCGCCGTGGTGGTCGAGATTGCCCACGCGCGCCCGGTTGCGCACGCCCACCGACACGTACACCGCCAGGAACACGGCCGTGCCCACCAGGATGATGACCGCACCGCTGGGCACGTCGGCATACCAACTGGCGTACATGCCGGCCACACCGATACCGGCGCCGAGAATGGGCGACAGCACCAGCATGCGCCCGAACGAATCGGTGAGCAGGCGGGCCGTCACGGCGGGCAACACCAGCATCGCCGAGATGAGCAGCACGCCCACAACCCGCACCGTGACCAAGATGGTGGCCGACAGCAACACCATCAGCACAGCCTCCATGGCGGCCACGTTCACACCGCTCACACCGGCCACATCGGGGTCGAAGGTGGTGAACAACAACCTGCGGTACAGCGCGATCACCACGAGGGCGCTGATGAGGCCCACCACTGCCACGGCCACGATGTCGGCCGTGAACACGCCGAGCACATTGCCGAACAGCACGGCATCGATACTGCGCCGGGCCTGCCCGAACCGGGCCTGCAGCGCCAAACCCATGGCGAACGACGCCGTGGTGATGACGCCGATGGCGGCATCGGCGCCGATGATGCGCTTGCGCGACACACGGCCGATCATGAGGCCCGATGCCAACCCCCAGAAACCTGCCCCGAGGAAGTAGTTCACGTCGAGCACGGCGGCGAGCGCAGCGCCACCGAACACCGCATGGCTGAGGCCGTGGCCGATGTAGCTCATGCCGCGCAGCACCACGAACACGCCGATGAGCCCACACAGCGCGCCGGTGAGCGTGGCGATGAGCAACCCATTGCGGAAGAACTGATACGTCAGCGGCTCGAACAGATCGACGCCCAACAGCGCGTGCACGCTGCTCATGCGCTGCGCTTCCCGAACCGAGCGCGCAGCACATCGCTGCCTTGTTCGAGCACCACCGGAATACCGCCGTGTTCGAGCACTTCCATCGGTGCGCCGTAGGTGCGCTCGAGCACATCGGCCTCGAGTACATCGGTGGGAAACCCATCGGCGATGACCGTGCGGTTGAAGCACACCAGCCGCGGCAGGTGGGCTGCCAAGCCATTGAGGTCGTGCGTGGTGAGCACGATGGCGATGCCCTGGCCCGCCGGTTCGGCTTCGTTGAGATCGGCCAGTACGTGCAGCACTTCGTGGCGTGTGCGCACGTCGATACCCGCAGTGGGCTCATCGAGCACGAGCAGATCGGGGTGCTGCACCAGTGCCCGCGCCAGGAACACCCGTTGCTGCTGACCGCCGGAAAGTTCGCGGATGTGACGATTCCCCAAGCCGGTGAGGCCGAGACGTTCGAGCACTCCATCGATCTCGCGCCGCTCGTCAGCCGAGATGCGCGGCCACCAGGTGCGCGCTGGGCGACTCATGGCCACCACTTCGGCCACCGTCACGGGAAAGTTCCAGTCGACCGTTTCGAGTTGCGGCACCGAAGCCACACGCAGGCCCGCAGCACGACGCACCTCGCCGTGCACGGGCTTCACCGAACCGAGCATGGCCCGCAACATGGTGGTCTTGCCAGCACCCGATGGGCCGACGATGCCCACGAATTCACCGGCACGAATGGTGAGATCGACGCCATCGACCACCGGCACCGACCCGTAGGCACACGTGACGTGATCGAACACCACGATGGGTGTGTCGGTGAGCGGCCGCAGGCGATTGATCTCGTTCATTGGGGATAGACAGCCGTATCGGGGCCGACATCGCTGACATCGAGGGCCTTCAGCGCCGACGAGTCGCCCCCGAGCGCGTCGATCATGGTCTGGTAGTCGAACCGCATGAGCGCCAACCACGAATGGTCGGGGGCACCAGGGGCACCGGGCAGGTCGTCGTCGCGCAGCACATCGACATAGCGCACACCGGTTTCTTTCCCGATCTGCTCGAGCACCGTGGAGGGGAATACTTCAGATCCGAAAATGGCCTTCACTCCGGACTTCTTCACCTGATCGATGAGGTCGGCCACGTCACGCGGCGTGGGCTCATCGAACGACGACGGCTGGATGGCACCCACCACGGTCCACCCGTAGTGCTTCGAGAAGTAGGCATAGGCGTCGTGGTAGGTGAGCAACTGGCGTTGGTTGGCCGGCAAGGTAGCCGTGCCCACTTTCATGGCATCGTCGAGCGCCGTGATCTTCGCGGCGAATGCCGTGTAGTTGGCGTTGTATTTGGCCGCGTTGGCCGGGTCGGCCGCCACCAACGAATCGCGGATCAACTTCGCATAATCGGCGGCCATGGGCGGGTTGGTCCACAGATGCGGGTTGGGCTTGCCGCCGTCTTTCGGGAACGAGAAGTCGTAGATCCAGTCGCTCTCAGGAAGGATTGCCGTTCCCAGTTCGCAGATCACAGCACCCGCACGCGAATTGGCTTCAGCCATCTTCTTGGTGGGGTCTTCGAGACCGAGCCCATTGATGAATGCGATGTCGGCCGTTTCGAGCGTTGCTGCCATGGATGGCGGCGGTTCGTAGGTATGGCTGTTGGTGCCCTCGGGAACCAAGCCGATGACCTTGGTGGGAGTACCCGTGGCGATGTTGGCAGCAATGCTGGTGATGGGCGCCACCGTGGTGGTGATGGTGAGCGTTCCCGAGACAGGCTGATGTTTCGGGCAAGGGTTCGCCAACCCCCCTGCGCCGTTCGAAGTGCCCGAAGAACCGGATGAATTGCTGCACGCGGCGAGAACCGGAGCGCTGGCGAGGAGCAGTGCGAGCGCCGCCCGCTTTCGACTTCTTTTCACTCCAGGTACCGTACCGCGCCCGGTGGCACCCCGCGCCGCGCTACGCCCGATTCGTGAGGTGACACCTACCCTGCGCGACGCTGAGCAGGCTGTTGGGGCGACAGCGTTCGACATCGAGGGGAAATGTGAGAATGAGCATTCCGCAAACCGTGGAGGCACTCGACGCGGGGTATCTCACCGCCGCGCTGCACGAGGCATCGGGGGGTGGCACCGTGACGTCGGTACGAGCCGACGACATCGGCACCGGTGTGGGTGTGTTCGGCATCATCGCCCGCCTCCACCTCACCTGGCAGGGCGCCGCGGCGCACGCCCCCAGCACGGTGATCGCGAAGATGCCCACCGCCGCAGAGGCGAACCGCATGGTGGGTCTGGCACTGGGCCTCTACGAACGCGAGCACCGCTTCTACGCCGAGGCGGCGCACTCGGTACCCTTCCCCGTTCCGGCCTGCTACCACAACGTCGGGTCGGCCGCCGACAGTGTGTACCTCCTGCTGCTCGAAGATCTCGCTGGCCTCGAGATGGGCGATCAGCTCACCGGCCTGTCGCAGGCGCGGGCCATCAGCATCGTCGAGCAGATGGCTGCCTTCCATGCCTCCTGGTGGGACACCGACGCGCTCGATGAACTCTCCTGGCTGCCCATCCAGAACGACCCGGTGTACCTCGCTGCTGTGCCGCCCATCGTGAGCGCCGGTGTTGCTGCCCTCGGACCACTCGAGGCGTCGCTGCCGCCCGGCTCACTCGAGTTGGCAGCGCGGGTCGACGCCGCGTTCGTCGACCTCACGCACGCCTGCGCGAAAGGGCCACGCACGTTCGTGCACGGCGACCTGCGCCTCGACAACCTGTTCTTCACGCCAGGTACCGATGCGTGCACCCTCATCGACTGGCAACTCTCGCTGCGCGCTCGCGGCGTGGCCGATGTGGTGTGGCTGCTGGCCACGTCGATGGACCCCGACGTACAAGACCAGGCATGGGGTGCCGTGCTCGACGCGTACCGAGCCGCGCTGGCCACCCACGGCATCGTCGTCGACCCGGCCGAGTTGCAGCGCGCCGCGGCCGAACACGCTGGCTACTTGCTTTCGGGCCCGCTGTCGCTGGTGGGCACGTTCGACTTCTCCGAGGCGGGCGATGGCCGCGCCGCAGCACTCACCAAGAAGTGGGTCGCCCGTGGTTTCAACCTCGCCCTGCGCCTCGGCACGGGCGATGTGATCGCCTGAGGGCAAGCCACCCTCAGCGGGTGCTGAACCCCAACCGGAAACTGCGTACCGCGCGGGCGAAGATGTTCGGCTCGACATCGGGCTCGGTGACCGCACGAAGCTCGGTGACTCGGCTCGCCATCTGGCCGAACACCGCCGCCAGCGTGGCCCGCGCCACATGCGTGCCCACACACAGGTGCGTGCCGAAACCGAACGCGATTTGAGGGTTAGGGTTGCGGCGGATGTCGAACTCGAACGGGTCGGCGAACACCGACTCGTCGCGGTTGGCCGATGGGTAGAGCAAGATGATGCGGTCGCCGCGACGCACCTGCTGCTCGCCAATTGTCGCGTCGGCCACGGCGCGCCGGAACATGTTGTTCAGCGGGGTCACCCAGCGCAGCACTTCCTCCACTGCGCCCGGCACCAACGCGGGGTCGGCGCCCATGGCATCCCACTGCTCGGGATGGTCGACGAACGCGCGCAACCCGTGGCTGATGGCGGTGCGTGTGGTTTCGGCACCACCGCTGATGAACAGGCCTACCTCGTGCACGATGGCGGCCGGCGACAACGGTTGCCCGTCGATGGTGGCGTGCACCCACTCGCTGATGAGGTCGGCCGTCGGGTTGGCGAACTTCTCCTGTGCAATCTCTCCGAGCGCCGTGGCGAACTCGATGTTGGCGGCGTAGAACTCGCTGAAGGTGTGCCCATCGCGCTCGCGCATGTCGATGCGCATCAGTCGTTCGCTCCAGCTCTTCAGGTGCGGCCACATGTGTTCGGGGTACCCGAGCAGACGACAGGTGAGCCGGGCCGGTAGCTGTGCGGCGAGGGCGTCGACCACCTCCACCCCGTCGGCAGACGTGCCCGCATCGATGAGCGCGTCGATGAGTTCGGTGGCGAGCGAGTCGATCTCGGCACGGCGTTGGGAAATGGCAGCACCCGTGAAGTGACCCTGCACGAGCATCCGCTGCTGACGGTGACGCGGATCGTCTTGAGCGATCATGTTGATCTCTTCCGGCGACCAGATGGCCCGATACCCCTGGCCCGACACGAACACCGCGCTGCGCCGCTCGACCTCTTTCAGATCGGCATGGCGGGTGATACCCCACAGACCGTTGCGCTTGTCGCGGTACACCGGCTCGTTGGCACGCATCCAGGCCCACACGTCGTGCGGATTGCGTTGATACAGCTCGGGATCGAGCAGGTCGACCACCAGGCGGTCGGCGGTGGAGCGGTCGGTAGGAATCGTCGACGTCATGTACGCAGGAATAGCACGCCGAGCGACGCTGCGAGTGGTCGAACCTGCACCGATGAGCAGGCGTTCAGCGACGCTTTGCGCCCCAGGTGTCCCAATGGGTGACAGCGAGTGCCGGTTTGCGCGGGGCCACACCGAAGTTGCCCGATGGATAGCCGAGGGGTGTGAGCGCGGCGATTTCGAATCGGCCCTCGGGTGCACCGAGTAGGGCGAGCACCTCGGCCGAGCGAATGCGGATGACCGTGGTGAGCGCAGTGCCCAACCCCAACGCTCGCGCCGCCACACAGAAGTTCTGTACGGCCGGGTACACGCTGGCGTCGAGTCGCCCGATGTCGAGCGGCCCGTCGGCATCGACCGAACCCCACGGAATGAGCGGCTGCAAGAACACCACGACCACCGGTACGTCACCGAGGTGATCGGCCAGGTGCCTGCTTGCATCGCGCGTGCGTTGCCATGCCGCGGCTTGGGCCGGGTCGCTGAAGCTGCTCGCATCGGGAAGTGAGCGCTCGTAGCGGTCGTACGCCTCACGGTAGAGCCGCCCGAGTTCAGCACGGGTGGCCGCGTCTTGCACCACCACGTACTGCTGCGGTTGCACGTTGCCGCCGCTGGGGGCTTGCTGAGCTGCCCGCAAGCAGGCGACGATGTGCTCGTCGGGCACTGGCTCGCTGGTGTAGCGGCGTATGGCCCGGGTGGTCATGATGGCCTCGATGGCGTCGATGCTCATGGGCTCATCTCCCTTCGAACTGGGGTGTGCGCTTCTCACGCAATGCGTCGATGGCTTCGGCATGATCGTGCGACAGGAAGCACGGCATCTCGAGCGCCGTCGACAGATCGAAGCTGTCGAGCAGTGCCCGCTTCAGGTGTGCGTTCACGGCGATCTTGGTGCCCTTCACCGCGAGCGGGGGTTGCGCGGCCAGGCGTGCGGCCCAGGCCTGGGCTCGCTCGTTCACGTCGGCTGGCGAGCACACCTCGGCGGCCACGCCGAGCCGCAGCGCCTCGGCCGCCGTGAGCGGTTCGCCGAGCAGGAGGTGCCGTTTGGCAGCGAGCGGGCCGAGCAACAGCGGCCACACGGCCGTGCCACCGTCGCCCGCCACCAACCCCACATTCACATGCGGGTCGACGATGACGGCGCGGTCGCTCATGACCACCACATCGCACAGCAACGCCACCGACGCGCCGAGGCCAGCAGCAGCGCCGTTCAACGCGGCGACAATCGGCACCTCTACATCGAGCATGTCCCACACGATCTGCTTGGCCTCACGCCGCAGTGCATCGAGTGGTTCGAGCTGGCGCAGTGTGGGGAACCAGTCGAAGTCGCCACCGGCGCTGAAGGCTCGCTTCTCGCCACCCGTGAGCACGATGGCACGTGCATCGCCCTCGGTCTTCAACGAACGGAACAGTGTTGCCATATCGGCGTGCAGTTCACCGTCGACCGCGTTCATCGGTGAATCGGGGCGATCGATGGTGACCGTGATGATGTGACCTGTGCGTTCCACACGGATGGTGTTCATCGGTAGCGACCGTAGCCCCTCTACCGGCTGACACTACGCTCGCACCATGACGGAACCGGCTGTGCCAACCAGGCGCCCGGCGGTCACATGGGTCATTTGCGTGGGCGCCATCGCGGCCATCGTCGTGGTGGGGTTGACCTGGCCACGGGGTTCCTGGCATCGCAGCGGGGCTCCGTTGGCGGTGTCGGGCTGGGCGCCGTATTGGCAGACCGACGAAGCATTGGCGTCGTTCGAGGCGAATGCCGACCTGTTCAGCGATGTGTCGTTGGTGGCGTACTCGGCCACCGATGCCACCACCATCGCCACCTCCGACAACCTGCCGGCAACCGCCCTGGGTGCCCTACGCGCTGCGGCCACCGCACACAGGGTGCCGCTGTTGGCCACCATCGTCGATGCATCGACGAAGGGCACGATGGCAGCAGTGCTGGCCAACCCATCGCAGCGGGCTGCACACATCAGCACCATCATGAACCTGATACGCGAAGGCAACTTCGATGGCGTCGACCTCGACTACGAGAAGTTCGCCTTCGCCGACGACCGTGCCACGTGGGCCGCGACCAGGCCCAACTGGGTGCGCTTCATCACCGAACTCGGCGCTGCGCTACACCCCTTGGGCAAACAGTTGGTGGTGAGCGTGCCACCGAGTTACGACGCTGGCCGCACCGCCGATAGTGGCTACTGGGTGTACGACATCGCCGCCATCGCCAAGGTGGTCGACCGCATCCGTGTGATGGCCTACGACTACTCCACGAGCGAACCGGGCCCCATCGCCCCCATCCGCTGGGTCGAGCGTGTAGCGGCGGCGTCGGCCAAGCTCGCCCCGCCCGACAAGATCGACCTCGGCATACCCGCCTACGGCTACGACTGGGTGGCGGGTGTGGCGGGCACCTGCCCCACCGACCAGACCCCGAAACGGCAATCGATCTCCACCGTTCGCGCCCAGCGCGAACTCGCAGCACGAGCACAAACACCCACACGCAACACCAGTACTGCGGAGTTGCAATACGACTACTCCGTCACGCTCACCGGTGCAGGCGCGAACGGGGCCACCGTGAGTTGCACGGTGGCGCGAACGGTTCGCTTCCTCGACGCGCAGGCGTTACACGAGCGCGCCTACGTCGCCGACCGGCAGCAGCTCCACGGCGTGTCGGTGTGGGCCCTCGGCGGCGACGACGCGGCCACCTGGCAGGGCCTGCGCGCGGCGCAACGCAACGAACCCGTCTGGCCCTCGGTCACCACCCCTGCGAGCTAGTTCAGAGCTGGCTGGCGTCGATGTCGGCCCCGAACAGCAACTTGCCGAGGGTCTCGTTCAGACGCGGGCTCACCATGAGGTGCTGGGTGGCCACGTGCACATCGCGCAGGCACCGTTGCAGCGGGCTCGTCTCGTACACCGCAGTACCACCAGCCAACGTGTACACCACATCGGTCACGTGTGCGGCCGTGGTGGCAGCGTGCACGCCCGCCAGACGAATGGCGCCGCGCGTGGGTACGTCGATGCGCCCACCATGCTGAGCGGCGTCCCATGCAGTGCTCAATTCGTCGAGCAGGAAAGCCCGCGCAGAACGCAGCGAAGCCTCGGCCTTCGACAGTTCGGCCTGCACCGAACCCGACTGGCTGAGCGTGCGTGAGCTGTAGAGCGGCCGCTTGCCCTGAGCGAGTTGCACGAATTCGTCGAGGGCGTGCCGTGCAACCCCCAACGCCACCGCAGCCACGCCGGCGGCAAGCAGGCTGAAGTTGGGGAACGCCGCCAACGCGCCGTCGACGTAGCGCTTGCCCAGCATGGGTTGCACCGATCGGCCCGCCGGCACCAACGCACCATCCACCGTGAAATCGTTCGAACCGGTGCCGCGCATGCCCACCACGTGCCATGTGTCGATGATGGTCACATCAGCCGGGTCGAGGAACATGAGGTGGAACTCGCCAGTGTCGGTGGTGCATCCGGCGGTGAGCCAGGTGCAGTGTTGCGAACCACTTCCCCACTGCCACCGACCGCTCACCCGCCAGGCGTCGCCCTCGCGGGTGGCGGTGCCACTTGGGGCGAACACGCCACCGGCGATGGCGTGTGGATCGGCGAAGATCTCGCGCGCGAACTCGGGGGCCAGGAACAGACTCATCGACGATGTGGTGGAAGCGATCATGGTGCACCACCCCGCGGCGCCGTCGGCCTTGGCCACTGCCTCGATGGCCTGCACCAAGGTGACCGGGTCGGCCTCGGGGCCGCCGTACACAGCCGGCACACACATCCGCAGCAACCCGGCGTCGCGCAGCGCCGCCACCACCGGCATGGGCAGGCGGCGGTCGTGTTCGGCCTGGTCGGCGTGAGAGGCCACGAGGTCGTGGAGGCCTTCGGCCGCGGTGAGCAGTTGCATGGGCGAAGGGTACGCCGATGGCCGACCCCTCATCGAACACCGGCAGCCCACTACCCTCGCCGGGTGTGACTCACGTCGACTCTTCATCTGCCCCTGGCTCGGCATCCGGCTGGAACCTCGCCGAGATCTGGGAGCACAACGCCGACCGCTTCCCCGATGCACTCGCCCAGTTACAGGGCGACCGCAGCTACACCTGGACCGAGTTCGACCGGCGCGCCGACGGCATTGCCGCCACACTGCTCGCGGCCGGGGCGCAGCGCCTCGACAAGGTGGCGCACTACCTCTACAACTGCCCCGAATACCTCGAGAGCATGTTCGGCATGTTCAAAGCCGGTCTGGTGCCGGTGAACACCAACTACCGCTACACCGACGACGAACTGGCCTATCTGTGGGACAACGCCGACGCCGTGGCCGTGGTGTTCCACGGGTCGTTCACCGAACGCTGCGCGACCATGCGGGCGCGCGTGCCACGAGTGCGCACCTGGATATGGGTCGACGACGGCAGCGGTGCCTGCCCCGACTGGGCCGTGTCGTACGAGACGGCCGCGGTATCGGCAACCGGCCGTGTGGTGCCGCCCTGGGGTCGCAGCCCCGACGACCTGTACATCCTTTACACCGGTGGCACCACCGGCATGCCGAAGGGCGTCATGTGGCGCCAGGACGACATGGTCGGCAGCCTCGATGGCCCCTCGAAGAACCCGCTGCCCGCTGCACCGGGCTGGGATGCCTTCGACGCCCGAATCGCGAAGCCTGGGCCGCGCAACCTGCCTGCCGCCCCCCTCATGCACGGCACCGGCGCATTCAACGCAATGTGGAACCTGGCCCTCGCCGGTTCGGTCGTCACCATGGTCGGCCGTCATTTCGACCCTGTTGAACTGCTCGACACCATCGAACGCGACAGGGTGAACAGCATGTCGATCGTGGGCGATGCCTTCGCCAAACCCATCCTGCGCGCGCTCGAGGCCGAACCGGGCCGGTGGGACATCTCGTCGCTGCGCGTCATCGTGTCGAGCGGTGTGATCTGGGCGGCCGACACCAAGGCCGGGCTGCTCCGCCACAACTCGCGGCTGATCATGATCGACAGCCTCGGCTCGAGCGAGGCCATCGGCATGGCCAGCAACACCACCACTGCCGAGTCGGCAGCAGCCGCCGGCGGTGCTGCGGCGACGGCGAAGTTCTCCCTGGGCCCCAACACCAAGGTGCTCACTGAGGATGGCCGCGAGGTGCAGGCGGGCAGCGGCGAGCGCGGCCGTGTGGCGCTGCGCGGCCGCACGCCCATCGGCTATTACAAAGACGAAGCCAAGAGCGCCGCAACGTTCGTGCTGTTCGAAGGGGTGCGCTGGAGCATTCCGGGCGACTGGGCCGAGGTGGAGGCCGATGGCACCCTGAAGCTGTACGGCCGCGGCAGTCAATGCATCAACACCGGCGGCGAGAAGGTGTTCCCCGAAGAGGTGGAAGAAGCACTGAAGACCCACCCGTCGGTTGCCGATGCAGCCGTCGTGGGCGTGCCCGACGAGCGGTTCGGCGAGGCCATCACGGCGCTGGTGGAAACACGGCCCGGAGCCTCACTCGACGAGGCTGCGTTGGTGGCCCATGTGCGTACCCACCTAGCCGCATACAAGTCGCCCAAGCGCATCCTGCCCATCGACACCATCGGTCGGGCCGCCAACGGCAAGCTCGATTACAAGCGTTTGAAGGCCGAGGCAATCAGCCGCTTGGGCATTGCCGAAGGCTGAGCAGTCACCAGCGCGAGAGCACCGGCGTCGGGCGCGGACGGGCCGCCTTCTTCACGGCGTAATCGCCCGTGTTCAGCCACACCAGAAGCCGGTCGAGGGGTATCGGCTTGGAGATGCCGAAGCCTTGCGCGAGGTCGCACCCGAGGCGCCGCAACGAGTCGAGCGTGGCGCGATCTTCCACGCCCTCAGCCACCACCGACAGCCCCAGGTTGTGCCCGAGATCGATGGTGGAGCGCACGATCACTTCGTCGCGTTCATCGGTGGTGAGGTTGGCCACGAAGCTGCGGTCGACCTTCAACTCGGTGGCAGGCAATGTGCGGAGGTAGCTCAGCGACGAGAACCCGGTGCCGAAATCGTCGATCGACAACCCAATGCCCAACTGCTGGAGACCCACAGCGGTGGCCATGGTGCGCGGCCCACTGGTCAACATCGCCGTTTCGGTGATTTCGAAGATCAGTTGATCGGCTGGAACTGCATTCCGAATCAGGCACCGCTCGACTCGCTCGAGCAGTGTTTCATCGAGCAGGTCGAGGGTCGACAGGTTCATCGACACCTTCAGATCGAAACCGAGGTCGTTGAGCAACCGCACCGACTTCACACTGTTCTCGATCACCTGTTGTGTGAGCGCGGTGATGAGCCCGGTGTTCTCGGCGAGCTGCACGAAATCGAGTGGGGGCACGAACCCCTCGGTGGGGTGTTGCCAACGCACGAGCGCCTCGAGCCCCACCACCACGCCCGACGCGATGTCGAGCTTCGGCTGGAAGTACACCTCGAGATCCTTGTGATCGATGGCCGCGCGCAGGTCGCCGAGCATCGACAGACCGAACGGCGTGCGCCGGTCGATCTCCGCGCGATACGGCTCGTACCCCGTGTGGCTGATCTTGGCCTCACTCATCGCAATATCGGCACGGCGCAACATCGTGGAAGCAGTGGTGATCACATCGTCGCACCGGGCCGAGCCGATGCTCAACACCACGGAGACGTCGTAGCCATCGACGGTGAGGGGTGCCTGGGCCGCATCGAGGATGCTGCGCGCCAAACGCATTTCATCGTGGGTGTCGGTGACCCGCACGAACACGGCAAACTCGTCGCCAGCCGTACGGCTGAGCACGTCGTCGGCCCCGATGAGCCCTTCCAGCCGTCGCGCCAGACCGAGCAACATCTGGTCGCCGGCCGAATGGCCCAGTGTGGCATTCACCTCACGGAACCGGTCGATACCCAACGTCAACACGGCCACGGTGCCGTTGGCAACGCCAAGGTCGAGCACCTCGTCGACCCGGCGTTCGAACGACAGTCGGTTGGGAAGGTTCGTCAACCGGTCGTGCCACGCTTCGTACTGCAGCTGTTCGTAGAGGACTGCATTGCGTAAGGCCAACGCGACACGCGTTGCGAACGCACCAAGGCGAATCGCATCGCCTTCGTCGAACAAGGCCACCTGACCGCCGCGGGCACCCACCACAAGCACACCAACGGTGGCGTCATTGTCGACCAAGGGGGCGACGATGACATTGCCTTGCACCGAACCGAGATCGATACCGAGATCCCGAAGTTCCTCGGACACCCAGAGAGCCGCCTTGCGTGAGGAGACGATCGACTTCCAGCGCGGATCGGCGTTCGAGGTGGGCAATGAGTCGAACGGTGCGCCAACGCTGGCCACATGAACCCCGTCGGCGGTGAGGTCCTCGAAGATCACCACCGCCACACGCTCGGCCCTGAGCAATTGCGACACCTCTTCAAGGGCCAGGTTGGCGATCTGCTTCTTGCTCAGCGAGCGCCCGATCGAGGCCGACAAGCCGTGCAGTTCTTCGAGGTCACGCAATCGCTGCGATGTGCGCCCATGCGAGCGGAGCACGACGAACACGCCCAACAGCGGCAGCAGGAACACCGGCGCCAACCATGGCAGCGACACTGACAGCATCGCCACCATCGAGCCGATCACACTGGCAATCACGAACCCAGGAAGCTCACGAACGAGATCGCGGAGCATCTGCTCGGGCCAACGACCCGATTGGGTTCGTACCGCCAACACGACGCCAAAGCTCTCGACCACATCGGCCGCAAGTGTTGCGACGATGAGCGTGAGTATGGTGGCTGAGTTCGCCCCGACTCGGTCGATGAGCGTGTCGCGTACGACATACGCGACGCCCACCGACAACACCGTCATGCCGACGTTGAAGAAGATCTTGTACCAGGCGGTGCGCAGCGAGAGCAGCGCAATCACCACGGCGATAACACGGATGAGCTGAGCTTCCGGTAACGACAAGAGCATGATGGCCAACGCCATCGGCACGGCCGTGAGGCTCACACTCTTCGTGTCGTGCGCGAATTCGACGTGAAAGACGATTCGTTCCGCCGCAACGAACAACACGAACAGCACCACCGGCACCCACCACGAATGCTCAGAACCCCTTTCGTGGTGGCTTCCTACCCACAGGCTGAGAGCCAGGCCAGCGGCCAACATGAGCGAAGTGATCGCGAACAGCGTCGCGCCTCCGCCCGAAGCACGTGTCCACGCTTCAGGTGCTTGTTCAGTTGTCGCCGGTTCAAGTTGTGGGGTCGACACCATGAGCTCATTCCGTCTGCTGGCCGCTTTCAGCCACTTGTTCATCGGTCAACTCGGCCGGAGGTTGAGAGAAATTTCCACGCCCTTGACGAACTGCAGAACGAGCGACCTCGAGATCTGTCGTTCGCAACCTGCTACTAGGCCCTTCTACCCTGGCTTCTTCCCCGTCGAGCAGATGAAATGACCGATATGACTCATGTTTTCGGAATCCGTCACCTCACAGCGCGTCGAACCGTCGGTTCGGCTCTTGCGGCGGCCGTCCTGGCTGCCTGTGGGTCGTCGTCGAGTTCCTCCGCCACAACCACCAGCACTCTGGCAACGGCCACCACTACCGCCAATACGACGACGACCGAGGCCACGTCGACCGTTGTATCCAGTACTGCAGCAACCACCACACTGAGTGCGACGTCGGCGCCCACCACCGCCCCGGCCGCCACCCAGCCAGCGATGTGGCCTGCCCCTGGGGTGGTCTTCACCACCCCCGAAGCGGCCGCGAGCGACTTCGTGAGCAAGGTGCTCGGCGTGCCACCCGTGCTCGGCGCCTTTCAACAGGGTGACTCACGCAGCGGTGAGATCGAGGTGTTCTCCCCAGGTGAAGGCGGGGCCACGAAGGTGCCGCGGGGTTTGCTCTTCCTTCGTCAGCTCGGTGCTGCTGCGAACTGGTTCGTCATCGGTGCAGGCAACGATGCGGTCACCATCGCCTCGCCGCAGACCGGCGTCAGCGTGCCGGCTGGCCCCCTCACGGTCAGCGGGATGGCCCGCGGGTTCGAGGCAAGCGTGATGGTGACAGCGTTCAACGCCGGTGTGGCCGACCCCTTCCTGGCCCAGCAGCACACCATGGCCGGCAACTTCGACCAGTCGCTGCCCTACTCGGTGGTGCTCGACCTCTCGCACGCCACACCGGGCAGCACGGTGTTCATCCTCGTGAAGGGCGGAGTGGGCCTCGAAACCGACCCGGGCGAGTTCAGCGCCATCCCTGTGGTGATCGCCGGCTGACGCACATCAGGCAGCGCGAAGCGAGCAACCGGCGAGGTGATCGTTCACCAAGCCCATCGACTGCATGAAGGCGTACACGGTGGTG
Source organism: Actinomycetota bacterium (assembly GCA_037131575.1). GTDB lineage: Bacteria > Actinomycetota > Acidimicrobiia > Acidimicrobiales > Ilumatobacteraceae > VFMC01. Next base: position 2,448 of record JBAXQV010000052.1, on the reverse strand, counting down.
GGGCCTACGAACGACCAGCCACGACGCTTCAGTTCCTTCGAGATCGCCGCCGACTCGGCGGTCTTGGCCGGAATGTCGCCGATGCCCACCGGTGCTGGCCCTGGCGCAGGCACGAACTGGTCGAGGAACGTTCCGATGCTGCCGAACTCATCGATCAGTTCGAGTGCGCGCTGCGCGTTGTTGATGGTCGACACGATCTTGCCGCGGTGCCGCACGATGCCCGCATCGCCGAGCAGCCGTTCCACCTCGACCTCACCGAATCGGGCCACCACGGCGGGGTCGAAACCGGCGAAGGCAGCTCGGAAGTTGTCGCGCTTGCGCAGAATGGTGAGCCACGAGAGGCCCGACTGAAACCCCTCGAGGCACAACTTCTCGTAGAGACGGTGGTCGTGACGCACGGGCCGGCCCCACTCGGTGTCGTGGTACGCCATGTACAACAGATCGTCACCGCACCACCAGCAGCGGGCCACTCCGTCGGCCCCGACGCGAATACCCTCAGTCATCTCGGTTGCAACGCCAGTGCGGGCACGTCGAAACACCACGCGTCGAAGGTGAGGCCGATCGAGGGGTCGCCCTCCCACACATACTTCGCACCCATCAACTCGCCCACTCGACGGCGTTCATCGGCGTCGGCGACCTGGCGCACCACACAGTCGACATGCTGTTCCCCGAACACGACGGTGGCGGTACCCGATGCGCATGCATTCCGATACCAGTCGGCACTGTCGCCGCCCCCGCTGATGAGGTAGAGCACGTCATCGATGACGCCGAACCAGATCTCCACCTGGCGCAGCTTCCCGGTACGTCGACCGATGGTGATGAGGTCGCAGCACTCATCACCGGCGTGCAACGCGAACACGCTCATCGGCCGGGTTGGTAGACCCCGAACACACCGCGCAACGCATCGCTCACTTCGCCGAGCGAAGCACCAGCGCGCAACGCCTCCTTCATCGGGTACAGCAGGTTGTCGGTGCCCCGGGCGCAGTCGGCTACAGCAGCGAGTGCCGCCTGCAACGCCGCCTGGTCGCGGTTGGCCTTGTAGGCGGCGAGCCGTTCACGTTGACCGCGTTCGAGCGTGGGGTCGATGGGAAACACCGAGGGCTCGGGCTCGACGTCGAGTGCGAACTTGTTGACGCTCACGATGACCCGCTCGTCGTCGTCGATCGACTTCGTGTACTCGTAGGCGGCCTGCTCGATCTCGTCTTGCTGGAAGCCGGCCTCGATACCCGAAACGGCGCCACCCATCTCGTCGATGCGCTCGATGTACTCCCAGGCGAGCCGTTCGATCTCGTCGGTGAGCACCTCGACGAAGTAGCTACCGGCCAACGGGTCGGGGGTATCGGCGATACCGCTCTCGTAGCCGATGACCTGCTGGGTGCGCAGGGCGATGCGGGCCGCCTGCTCGGTGGGCAAGCCGAGGGCCTCGTCGAACCCGTTGGTGTGCAGGCTCTGTGTGCCACCCATGACGGCCGCCATGCTCTGCACGGCCACACGCACGATGTTGACCTCGGGCTGCTGGGCGGTGAGCGTGCTGCCGCCGGTTTGGGTGTGGAAGCGCAGCAGCTTGCTCGACTCCTTCTGGGCCCCGAACCGCTCGGTCATGAGCTTGTACCAAATGCGACGCGAGGCACGGAACTTCGCCACTTCTTCGAAGAAGTTGTTGTGCGCGTTCCAGAAGAAGCTGAGACGCGGGGCGAAGTCGTCGACGTCGAGGCCTGCCGCCTTGGCAGCCTCCACATAGGCGATGCCGTTGGCGATGGTGAACGCGATCTCCTGCACCGCCGTGCTGCCGGCTTCACGGATGTGATAGCCGCTGATGGAGATGGTGTTCCAACGCGGCACATGCTTCGAGCAGTACTCGAAGATGTCGGTGATGATGCGCATGCTCGGCCGGGGCGGGTACACATAGGTGCCGCGGGCGATGTACTCCTTCAACAGGTCGTTCTGAATGGTGCCGCTGATGGCACTTGCTGGCACACCGCGCTCTTCGGCCACCAACTCGTACATGAGCAGCAAAATGGCCGCTGTGGAGTTGATGGTCATGCTGGTGGTGACCTGGTCGAGCGGCAGGTCGGCCAACAGGGTGCGCATGTCGTCGAGGGTGTCGATGGCCACGCCCACCTTGCCCACCTCGCCTTCCGAACGCGGGTGGTCGCTGTCGTAGCCCATCTGGGTGGGCAGGTCGAACGCGCAGCTGAGGCCCGTTTGGCCGGCCTGCAGGAGGAACTTGAACCGCTCGTTGGTGCTTGCCGCCGTGCCGAACCCGGCGTACTGGCGCATCGTCCAGAGCTTGCCGCGATACATGGTGGGGTACACACCGCGCGTATACGGCGGTTTGCCGGGGGCGCCGAGCTGTGCGGCTGGGTCCCACCCCGCCAGGTCGGAGGCGTCGTACAACGCCTTCACTTCGATACCCGAGTCGGTTCGCTTGTCGTCGCTCATCACCCC
>JBAXQV010000051.1:0-17054 GCA_037131575.1 Actinomycetota bacterium | reverse complement strand
GCCGATGAAGTGCTGGGCATAGTCGGCGAAGCCGTACATCACATCGCCAGAGCCGATACCCACCCGCCCGTCGGAGTCGTGCACCCGCACGATGGTGGCGGGAAACCGAGTGCGTGGCCGAGGGTCCCACGACGCCGGAAACGGAGGGTCGAGGGGCAGTTGGTGGTGGGTGATCTCGATGGCGGTGATCGTGCTCACGGACTCGATCTTTACAGATCGGTGCCTCGCTATTCTTGTGACGACCGTACAAGGAATACCGTTGGCGGTGTAGTGTCGCGAGCCGTGACCGACACTCCGATCGACCCCACCGGCTCCTCCCAGGCAACTGCTGAACCGGGCGGTCGGCGCCGTGGCCGCGAGCGGGGCGATACGAACCGGTCACGCCTGCCCGAGCAGGTGCCGTTTCGCCAGCCACAGATGCGCCTGAACCACACCGAAGTGGTGTCGGCCGATGAACTCGAATCGATCCACCAGGCGTCGCTCACCATCCTCGAGCGCATCGGCATGGAGTTCCTGTGCCCCGAATCGCGCTCGATCATGCGTGCCGGGGGCGCCGAGGTCGATGAAGCCACCAAGCGGGTGCGCATTCCGCGCGAGCTGGTGCTCAGCTCCATCGCTCACGCACCCAGTGAGTTCACCCTGCACTCGTGGAACCCCGATCACAATGTGCGCATCGGTGGTCGGTGGGTCACCTTCGGCACCGTGGCCAGCACCCCGCACTACATCGACCGCAACGGTGTGCGTCGTGCCGGCGACCGTGAAGGATTCCGCGATCTGCTGAAGCTGGCGCAAATGCTCAACGTCATCCACTACGTGCCGGGTTATCCGGTCGAGCCCATCGACATCCACGCCTCGGTGCGCCACCTCGAAGCGTCGCACGACATCCTCACCCTCACCGACAAGGGGCTGCACTGCTACAGCCTGGGTCGCCAGCGCAACATCGATTGCATGGAGATGGTGCGCATCGCCCGCGGTATCGACCAGGCCACCCTCGATCGTGAACCGTCGCTCATGACGGTCATCAACTCGAACTCGCCCCTGCGCCTCGACGTGCCGATGTCGCAGGGCATGATCGAGTTCGCGCAACACAACCAGCCCGTCATCATGACCCCCTTCACCTTGGCTGGGGCCATGGCACCCATCACGCTCGCCGGCGCGTTGGCGCAGCAGAACGCCGAAGCATTGGCCGGTATCACCATGCTGCAGATCATCAACCCGGGCACCCCGGCGGTGTACGGCGGTTTCACCTCGAATGTCGACATGCAGTCGGGCGCGCCGGCTTTCGGTACGCCCGAGTACGTGAAGACGGCGCTCATCGGCGGCCAACTCGCGCGCCGTTACAGCCTCCCCTACCGCAGCTCCAACGTGTGTGCTGCCAACGCACTCGATGCTCAGGCGGCGTACGAGAGCGTGTTCTCGCTGTGGGGCATCATCATGGGCGGCGTCAACTTCGTGATGCACGGCGCCGGATGGATGGAGGGTGGTCTGCACGCCAGCCTCGAGAAGATGTTGCTCGATGCCGACCTGCTGCAGATGGTCTCCAAGATCCTCGAACCGGTCATCGTCGACGACGACACACTCGCCATCGACACCATCGAAGAGGTGGGCCCCGGTGGGCACTTCTTCGGTACCGCCCACACGCAGGCTCGTTTCCGTGATGCGTTCTATCGCCCGTTGCTCAGCGACTGGCGCAACTACGAGAGCTGGCAGGAAGCCGGTTCGCCCACGGCCGAGGGCAAGGCCAAGCAGTTGGTGGCACGCTTCCTCGACGCCTACGAACCCCCCGCCATGCCCACCGATCGGCGTGCCGAACTCGATGCGTTCGTCGCTCGCCGTGTTGCCGAAGGTGGCGTTCCCACCGACTTCTGAGCCGCAGTGAGGCGCACTGCGCCAGCACGGCCGTCTCGTCCCGTTCCTATTCGTTACCGTTGTCGAAAAGTCCCACAGGAGTAACCATGAAGTCATCAGCGCAGGTCGTCGTCATCGGCGGTGGAGTGGTGGGGGCCAGTGTGCTCTATCACCTCACCAAGGAGGGGTGGAGCGACGTGGTGTTGCTCGAGCGCAAGCAGCTCACGGCGGGCTCCACCTGGCACGCGGCCGGTGGTATGCACACGTTGAACGGCGACCCCAACGTGGCTCGCCTGCAGCAGTACACGGTGAATCTGTACAAAGAGATCGAGAAGGAGTCGGGCCAGAACTGCGGCATCCATCTGCCCGGCGGTATCCAGCTCGCCGATACGCCCGAGCGACTCGACTGGTTGCGCATGGCCCAGGCCCGTGGTCGCTACCTCGGTATGCACATGGAGATCATCTCCGTGAAGGAAGCCAAGGAGATCAACCCGCTGCTCGAAGAGAAGTACTTCGTGGGTGCGCTCTACGACGAAGACGAAGGCAGTGTCGACCCCTACGGCGTCACCCACGCATATGCCATCTGTGCGCGTAACCGTGGCGCCGAGGTGTACACCGATACCTGGGTCACCGGGCTGAGCCAGCGCCCCGACGGTACCTGGGACGTCATCACCGACCGCGACCACACCATCCACGCCGAGCATGTGGTGAACGCCGGCGGCTTGTGGGCTCGTGAAGTGGGCCGCATGTGCGGGCTCGAACTGCCCGTGCTCGCCATGGAGCACCACTACCTCATGACCGAGCCCATGCCCGAAGTCATCGAGTACAACGAAAAGCACGGCCGGGAACTGCCGCACATGATCGACTTCGCCGGCGAGATCTACGCCCGGCAGGAGGGCCAGAGCATCCTGCTCGGCACATACGAGCAAGACAACCGGCCGTGGGCACCGAAAGAGACGCCGTGGGACTTCGTGTTCCAGCTCCTCCCCCACGACCTCGACCGCATCTCGCCCGAACTCACCCGGGCCTTCGAACACTTCCCTGCCGTGGGTCGCGCCGGAATCAAGAAGTTCGTGAACGGCCCATTCACCTTCAGCCCCGACGGCAACCCCTTGGTGGGCCCCATCAAGGGCATGAAGGGTATGTGGTCGGCCTGTGCCGTGATGGCCGGTCTGTCGCAAGGTGGCGGTGTGGGCCTGAGCCTCGCCAACTGGATGGTGCACGGCGACCCCGGCGCCGACATCTGGGCCATGGACGTGGCTCGTTACGGCGACTACGCCACCCTGGCGTACACCAACTCGAAGGTGCGCGAGAACTACTCGCGCCGGTTCCGCATCACCTTCCCCAACGAAGAGCTGCCCGCGGCCCGCCCCTTGCTCACCACGCCCATCTACGACCGACTCACCGAGCACAATGCGGTGTGGGGTGCTGGCTTCGGGCTCGAGCACCCGCTGTGGTTCCAGGAAGCAGGCAAGGAGCCCAAAGAAGACGTCACCTTCTACCGCTCGAACGCGTTCGACGTGGTGGCCGAAGAGAGCCGTGCCGTGCGCGAGCGCGTCGGGTTCAGCGAGGCTTCGAACTTCGCCAAGTACAAGGTGAGTGGCGAAGGCGCCGCCGCCTGGTTGCAGGGGCTGTTCACCAATGCGCTGCCCAAGATCGGTCGCACCAACCTCACCGCCATGCTCAACCCGCAGGGCAAGATCGAGGGTGAGTTCTCGGTGAGCCGCATCGGCGACGACGAGTTCTTCCTGTTCGGCTCGCAGGCCGCCGAGGTACATCACCCGCGCTGGTTCCTCGCTCATCTGCCCGAGAACAGCCCGATTCGCTTCGAAGTGATCTCGCTGGGCATGGTGGGTCTCACCGTGGCCGGCCCGCGTTCGCGCGACGTGCTGCAGAAGCTCACCGACACCTCGCTGGCCAGCAAGGACTTCCCGTTCATGGCCTTCCGTCAGGTGAACCTGGGTATGGCCCCGGTGTGGCTGAGCCGCATGACCTACACCGGCGACCTCGGCTACGAGATCTGGATCGCCCCCGAATACCAGCGCTACCTGTTCGACCTCATCTGGGAGGCCGGCCAGGAGTTCGACATGCGTCTGTTCGGCTTCCGCGCCCTCATCACCATGCGTCTCGAGAAGAACTTCGGCACGTGGTTCCGCGAGTACCGCCCCATCTACACACCACTCGAAGCCGGAATGGAGCGCTCGATGAAGTTCGACCACGACTTCATCGGTCGCGAGGCTGTGGAAGCCGAAATGGCTGCCGGTGGCCCGAAGCGCAAGCTGGTGATGTTCACGGTCGAGGTCGACCCCGAGGCACCCGCCGACGTCATCGGTGACGAGCCGGTGTGGCACAACGGCGAAGTGGTCGGTTGGGTCACCTCCGGCGGCTATGCGCACTACTCGGGTGTGTCGCTGGCGCTGGGCTACATCCCCACCGAACTCGCCACGCAGGAGTCGGGCTTCGAGATCGAGATCATCGGTCGTCGTCGCCCGGCGGCGCTGCAACACGAACCAGTGCTCGACCCCAGCGGTTCGCGGATGCGGGCCTGAGGCGGCTGCCACCATGCGGTTCGCATTCGACGACCAGCGGGTCGATTACGTAGAGGGCGATTCGGTTGCCGATGCCATCGTGCGTTCGGGGCAACACCCGGCCCATGGTGCGACTCTGTGCCTGGCCGGCGACTGCGGCAACTGTTCGGCCGATATCGACGGCGTGCCCTTCACACGTACCTGCCTCACCCCGGCCCGGCCGGGGCTGCGGGTGCGTCGGCACCCTGCAGTCGGCGGCCCGGCGCTGCAACTCGACGCCCCGAAGAACCCGGTGCAGTCGCCGGTGCAGCAACGCATCGAGGTGCAGCGTCGCCATGTGGATGTGGCCGTGGTGGGCGGTGGTCGCTCGGGTACTGCGGCTGCGGCTGAGGCACGGGCGGAGGGTCGCGACGTGCTGGTGCTCGACGCCGGCACCGCCGATGAAGTGGTGGGCGTGTACCCGGGCCCGATGGTCATCGTGCGCCGTCCCGAGGGCATGCTGCACGTGCACGCGCATGAGGTGGTCATCGCCACGGGGGCCGCCGAAGTGCACCCGGTGTGCCCGGGCAACATGTTGCGCGGCATCGTCACCGCCGGCGCCGCTGACCATCTCATGGAGCGCGCTATCGACCTGCCCAACCCGGTCAGGGTCGACCTCGCCGAGTTGGCGAGCTTCGAAGGCGACGACGGTTGGGTGTCGGCCGTGGTGTTCGCCGACGGCCGCCGGGTCGAGTGCGGCACCGCCATCGTCACCAGCACCACACGCGCCCCTCGCGACCTGTTGGCCCGCATGGTGAGCGATCCAGGCGTGCGCGTGGTGGGTTCGGCGGCGCAGCGTTTCGACCTGCCCCCGTGCCCCACGGCTGGCTCGGTGTGCCCGTGCTCGAAGATCAACGTCGACGACTTGCAGATGGTGTGGGACAAGGGGTTCCAACACCTCGAATTGGTGAAGCGTGCAGCGCTCTGCGGCACCGGAACCTGCCAGGGCGGCGTGTGTATGCCACACCTGCGCTCGTTCGTCACTGCGAAGTCGGGCCAGGAAGCAGCACCGTTCACCGGGCGCCCTGCATCACGTCAGCTCACCATCGCCGAAGCCGCCGCCGATGTGCATCTCGATGCCTTCCGGCGTACCGGGCTTCACGCCGAACACCTTGCCCTCGGTGCGCAGATGGATCGTTTCGGCGGTTGGTGGAGGCCCTGGAACTACGGCGATTTCATGCGCGAATACTGGGCAGTGCGCGAGGGTGTGTCGCTGGGTGATGTGTCGACCCTCGGCAAGATGATCGTGTCGGGCCCCGATGTGGTGGAAGCGCTCGAACGTCTCTACCCCACCACTATCGCCGACATCCGTCCCGGCCGGAGCCGCTACGTCTTGTTGCTCAACGAACGCGGCCACCTGCTCGACGACGGCATGGTGTGTCGCGAGAGCGACGACCGGTTCGTGCTCACCTTCACCTCGGGCGGCGCCTCGTTCGCGGAAGCCTGGGTGCGCGACTGGATCGAGACCTGGGGCCTCGATGTGCACATCATGGATCGCACCATTTCGCACGGTGCCATCAACGTCACCGGCCCGCTGGCGGGTGAGCTGCTGCGCCGGGTCGGTGTCGACGAGCCGCCGAAGTTCCTGCAGCATCGGCACGCGTCGGTTGCCGGTATCGACTGCCACATCATGCGCCTGTCGTTCACGGGCGAGGCCAGCTTCGAGCTGCATCACCCGGTGGTGCACTCGGTGGAGTTGTGGCGGGCGCTCATGGAGGCCGGTCGCGATCTGAACATCTTCCCGCACGGCCTGCAGGCGTTGTTCGCGCTGCGCCTCGAAAAGGGCCATGTGATCGTGGGCATGGACACCGAACTCGACTCCACGCCGCGACGGTTGAACATGGATTGGGCGGTGAAGATGGACAAGCCCGATTTCGTGGGTCGCACGGCATTGGCGCGCACCGCCGACCTGCCCGACCGCCGCCGACTGTTCGGCTACACCATGGACGGACCTGCACCCACCGAAGGCGCGCCCATCTACGTGGGCGACCGCATCGTCGGGCATGTGGCGTCAACATTCACCTCGCCCACCATCGGGAAGGCCGTCATGTTGGGCTGGCAGAAGCACACCCCCTGGGCCGACACCGTCACCATCGACGGCCGTGTCGCCACCGTTGCCCACACCCCCTTCTACGACCCGGAGGGTGCACGTGCACGCGCCTGAATCTCTCGACGGGCTGCGCATCGTGGCCTCCCCCGCCGCGCTCGACACGGCCCGCTACACCGGTGCCACCTACGTGTGGCGAATTGCGCACGACGAGGTGCTGGCCGTGGGTGCGGTGCATGCCGAGGTCGACGACCGCTACGCCATCATCGAACGCGAAACGGCATTCATGGCCTGGGAACTGTCGCTCGCCGAGTTCCATGCACACGTCGAGCGACACATCGAATGGACCCTGCCCGCCGAGCGGCCCGCCTTGACCCAAGGCCTCATCGCTGCATTGCCATTGAAGTTGTGGCTCGAGCACGATCGAGTGCTCGTCATTTCCTCACGCGGCTTGGCCCACGAAGTGATCGACCGTCTGGGGGTACCGGCATGAACGAGTTCGTCGAGACGCTGCTCGAGCTCACCTGGCACGAGCCGAAGAAGAGCTACGACGTGGTCATCATCGGTGGCGGCGGCCACGGCTTGGCCACGGCCTACTACCTCGCCACCCGTCATGGCATCACCAATGTCGCCGTGCTCGAAGCCAACTACATCGGTTCGGGCAACTCGGGACGCAACACCACCATCATTCGCGCCAACTACGGCATCCCCGAGTCGATCAATTTCTACAAGCACAGCCAGCAGTTGTACGGCACGCTCGAAGAAGAGACCGGCTGCTGGATCATGCACGCCACCAAGGGTCTCATCTGGTTGGCGCACACCGAATCGGCGATGCGCAACGAACGCGCCCGAGCCATGCTCAACACGGCCTGCGGTGCCGAGACGGTGCTGGTCGACCCCACCGAAGTGAAGCAACTGTGCCCACAGATCGACCTGTCGGGTGGCGGCCGCTACCCCGTACTCGGTGCCTCGTATCACATCCCCGCCTCCACGGCCCGCCACGACCGAGTGGTGTGGGCCTATGCACAAGGGGCCATGGAGCGCGGCGTTCATGTGCTGCAGAACACCCCGGTCACCGGGCTGTTACGCGACGGCGGTCGTGTGGTGGGCGTGCGCACCCCGCATGGCGACATCGCCGCAGGTGTGGTGATGAGCGCAGTCGGTGGCAATGTGTCGCAGGTGGCCGCCATGGCCGATGTGCGCCTGCCGGTGCGCACTCACCCGCTGCAGGCATTCGTCACAAATGGCTACGCCCAAGGGTTCGGGCCCATCATCTCCGATACCGAACTGCTGTGTTACATCAGCCAGACCGCACGTGGGCAGATGCTCATCGGCCACGAGTACGACCGTGAGACCAGCTTCTCGCTGCAGTCGTCGTTCCAGTTCCTGCAGGCCAACGCCATCAAGATGAGCTACCTGTTGCCATTCGTGCGCAACCTGAAGATCTTGCGGCAGTGGACCGGGCGCTGCGACGTGTCGGCCGACTTCTCGCCCATCATGAGCTTCACCGAAACCGACGGATTCGTCATCACCACCGGTTGGGGCACCTGGGGGTTCAAGGCCATTCCGGCTGGTGGTGAGCAGATGGCCGAACTCATCGCCACCAACCGCACCCCCGACCTCATCGCCCCGTTCGCACTGAATCGCTTTGCGGCCGACCACACCATGGCCGATCAAGGAAGCACAGGTACCCGCTGATGCTCGAGATCAACTGCCCCAACTGTGGGGTGCGTCCCGTGGAAGAGTTCCGCTTCGGTGGCGAAATTCCCAACCCGCCGGCAAGCATCACCGACCCGTTCGAACGCGACTTCGACCAGGTGTGGATGTTCACCAACCACGAGGGTGTGCAGACCGAGCGGTGGTTCCACGACGCCGGGTGTCACCGGTGGCTCACCGCCACGCGCGACACCAGCATCGACCGGTTCGTCGATTCTGCCGTCGACGAATAGTCGTCCGTCGACCGGGTGATTCAGTCGGCCGAAGAGTTCGGCGGCGCGGTGCGCTGCAACTCGACGAGCTGTTCGACCGGAATGTGACAGCGCATCGCGTGCCCAGGTGCAACTTCTCGCAACGGGGGTTCCGTCACTTCGCACGTACCCACGATGGCCCGTGGGCAACGGGGGTGGAACACACAGCCGCTGGGTGGATTCGCCGGGCTGGGGATCTCGCCGTTGAGCCGGATGCGGGCTCGCACTTCACCGTCGACATTGGGGATGGCCGACAACAACGCCTCGGTGTATGGGTGGTTCGGCCCGTTGAACACATCGTCGGTGGGTCCGATTTCCTGAATACGTCCGAGGTACATCACCGCAATGCGGTCGGCCAGGTAGCGCACCACACCCATGTCGTGAGAGATGAAGACGTAGCTGGTCTTCTTTTCCGCTTGCAGGTCGGCGAGCAGGTTCAAGATGGCAGCCTGCACCGATACGTCGAGCGCGCTGGTGGGTTCATCGCACACCACGATGCGTGGGTCGCCGGCGAAGGCACGCGCGATGGCAACGCGTTGCTTCAGACCACCCGAGAGTTGGCGTGGCTTGAGATCGAGGTGGCGGGGCGTGAGCCGCAGGTGTGCGGCGAGCGCCTCGACGCGGTCGTTGGCCTCTTGGCCCTTCACCCCGGTGAGCTTTTCTACGCTGCGTAACAGAATGTTGCGCACCGACCAACTGCGATTGAGCGCCGAGTCGGGGTTCTGGAACACCATCTGCATCGACCGCTTATCGGCCGCCGTTCGGTCGACCGTCGAACCAGGCATCTGGTGCCCGTCGAGCGATACAGCACCGCCCTCATCGGCTGACTCGATGCCGAGCACCGTCTTGGCCAGGGTCGACTTACCCGAACCCGACTCGCCCACAATGCCGAGCGTTTCGCCTTCTTCGAGGCGTAGGTCGACATCGACGAGGGCGGGAATGAGCTGCTTGCGTTGTTGGAAGGTCTTCGACACGTGGGTGAGTTCGAGCACATCGTGGTGGTCGGACGATCCGCTGAGCATGCTGATGCCCACCGAAGGTGCCTCTGCAGCGATCTGGCCAATTCGGTCGGAGTGGTGACAACGGGTGTAGCGGCCCTCGCCCAATGCGATGACCGGAGGCACCTCGGTACGGCACACCTCGTCGGCCAACGGGCACCGATCGAGAAAAACGCACGTGGGAAGATCGGTGCCGATGAGCGGCAAGATGCCCGGAATGGTGGCGAGTGCTCGCTCGGTCTTGCGAATGCCCCGACGCGGCAGCGAACGCAGCAAACCCACTGTGTAGGGGTGTTGGGGTGAGTCGAACACCTCGCCACTCTTGCCTTCTTCGACGATGCGGCCGGCGTACATGACGCCCACTCGGTCGCAGAGCGAACGGATGATGCCCAGGTTGTGGGCGATGAGCAGCACGGCGGCATCGCTTTCGTGGCGCAGCGTCTGGACCAGGTCGAGTACTTCAGCCTCGACGGTGGCGTCGAGGCCGGTGGTGGGTTCGTCGAGCACGAGCAACTTCGGGTCGCACGCCAATGCCATGGCGATGACGACGCGTTGTTGCATGCCGCCCGACAATTGGAACGGATACCGATCCATCACTCGTTCGGGGTCGGCAATGCGCACGCGCCGCAGCGCATCGAGTGCCGACTTCTGTGCCTGTTGGTTCGACTGGCCGAGCAAGGTGAAGCTCTCGACGAGTTGCTTACCCACCCGCAGGGTGGGGTTCATCGCCAGTGCCGGGTCTTGGTACACCATCGATGCATCGCGTGATCGGAACTGCTGCAGTTCCGACGTCGACATTCCGGTGACGTCGCTGCCATTCACCAACACCCGGCCACTCACGATCTTGCCATTACGCGGCAGATACCGCAGTGCCGCATAGGCCGTGGTGCTCTTCCCACAACCCGATTCACCGACGAGGCCGTACGCTTCGCCCGGGGCGATGCTGAACGACACGCCACGAAGCACGGCTCGGTCGACTCCGCGAACGGTGTATGCCACCTCGAGGTTGTCGACCTCGAGCGCGCGAGCCGTGCCAGCCCCTTGGGGAACGGGTGAGGGCGTAGTGGTGGTCACGATGCCTCCAAGACCGACTGCACCGAGTCGGCGATCAGGCTCACGGCGATCACCAGACTGGCAATTGCCAGGGCCGGGAACAACGTGGGCCACCAGTAGCCAGCATTGATGTTGCGATATGTATCGCTCACCTGGGCGCCCCAGTCGGGCGACGGGGGCGGCGGGCCGGCACCGAGGAACGACAACGTGGCGACGGCGAACACCGCGTAGCCGACGCGCACGGTGAGTTCCACGATGATCGGCCCGGTGATGTTGGGCAGAATCTCGCGGAACATGATGAACAGCGTCGATTCACCGCGCAGCTTGGCAGAGGTGACGTAGTCGAGGTCACGTTCGGCGAGCACCGCCGAGCGCACGGTGCGGGCCACGATGGGGGTGAACAGGACTGCGATCACGCCGAGCACCACCCATGTGGAGTTACCGAGGGTGACCACGGCCAACAAGGCCAGCAACACGATGGGCAAGGAGATGAACGCCTCGATGATGCGGCTGAACACGTTGTCGAGCCACCCTCCGAGGTAGCCCATCAGCAGGCCGACAATGACGCCGAACACCACGCCGAGCAACGCCGCAAGAGGCGCGATCTTGAACACGTCGCGTGCTCCGGCGATGACGCGGGAGAACACGTCGCGACCAGTTTGGTCGGTGCCGAACGGAAACCCGGAGCGCGGCGACAGGTGACCCTTGGTGCGGTAGTCGAGCGGATTGTGGGGAGCGATTTTGTCGCCGAAGATGGCGCATACGGTCCAGACCAGCACGATCAGGTTGCCGATGATGAACGACGGGCGCTTGATGATGAGGCGGAAGTTCTCTCGGCGAGCAAGTTTGCGCTCGCTCATCGGTGCCGCGGTAGGCCCGGTGACGATGGGCGCGCCCGCAGGGATGTCGAGTTGCGAATCGTCGTTGCTCATCGCAGGCCCTCCAGTCGTACACGAGGATTCAAGAAGGCGATCAGCAAATCGGCGGCGAGCGTGGAGAGCATGTAGATGACGCCGACGATGATGACTGCGGCCTGCAGCACGGGAATGTCTTTCGCCCCCACGGCCGACAACATGGTCGAGCCGAGACCCGGATACGAGAACACTCGCTCGACGCCGATGATGCCGCCGATGAGGTAGCCGATCTGCACGCTGATGACCGTGATGGTGGGCGCCAAGGCGTTGCGCAGAATGTGGCCGCGCATCACCTTGCCGCGTGACAAGCCCTTCATGGTGGCGGTTCGGGCGTAGTCGGATTGCAGACCCCCGATCACGCCGGATCTGGTCATTCGTGCGAGATAGCCGAAATACGCGATGGCCATGGCGATGGCCGGCACGAGGAGATAGCGAAGTTGACCGATGAGCGATGTGCCTTCGGGTGGGTTGGCGAAGACTCGGCCGAGTTTCCAGTGCACGCAGAAGATCTGCAGCAGCACTGCGGCTGTGACGAATTCAGGAATGGACGAACTGGCCAAACCGGCATTCACGATGGCTCGATCGGCCAGTTTGTCTTGGCGGCGAGCGGCATAGATACCGGCCGCAATCGAGATCGGGATGGTGATGAGAAAGGCCAAGATGGCGAGTTTCGCCGAGCGGCCGAGCGCCGTGAAGATGATGTGGTTCACCGACGCACCACTTTGGTATGAATCACCAAAATTGAAGGTGAACACATGCTTCATCGAGGTGAGGTATTGCTGGAGAAGAGGTCGGTCGGTGCCCAACCGGTGGTTGTATGCGGCGACGTCTTCTTTGGGGGCGAACGGGCCGAGCACCTTGCGGCCAACATCGCCGGGCAGCACGTTGACGATCATGAACACGATGGTGGCGATGAGCCACAGCGTGATGAGCGCCGAAATCAGCCGCTTGGTGATGAACTTGATCACGCTTGTTGCCCTGCCCTGCACGAAGGTTTCGATGGAATGTTGACAATTCCGGAAAGATCAGTGCCTGTGCACCCGCCGAAGCGGCTGCACAGGCACTGACTCACCTGAAGGTTGCTGATCGAAGTACCGAAACGATCAGGACGTGAAACCTGCGTGGCCGCAGTAGTAGTGGCCGAGGCCGGAGGCAACGATGCCCGACACGTTCTTCTTGTACGCAGTGAGTGCGTTGTAGAAGTACGGGATGGCGTAGGGAACGTCTTCGTTGGCGATGGTCTCGACCTTGGTGATGGCCTTCTTGCGGCCATCGAGGTCGAGCGCAGCCTGGTACTCCTTGACCGCGCCGTTGAAGTCGGGCGAGTTGTAGTGCGCCGAGTTCCATTCGCCAGTGGCGTAGGCCTTCACCAGGTACACATCGGGGGTACCGCGTGAACCGTAGTCGACGATGCCGAAGTCGGTGCCGCCGTCGCAACCTGCGGGCTCGGTCTTCGAGTCGTACACCTTGCACCAGCTGTCGTAGAAGGTGTCGGTGCTGATGACGTCGAGCGTGATGTCGAGGCCGATGTCCTTCAACTGCGACTGCAACAGCTCGGCGAGCTGCGGGATCTCCTGCAGCTTGGGTACCGACATCGTGAGCTTCTTGCCATCGAGGGCCTTGGTCTCGGCGAGGAGTGCCTTGGCCTTGTCGACGTCACGCTTACGCTGCGGCACGCTCGAGTCGAAGAACTCGTAGGCGGGAGCGATCGGGTGATCGTTGGCCATATCGCCACGGCCCTTGAGGAGCGTGTCGATGAGGGCCTGACGGTCGATACCGAGCGCGATGGCCTGACGGGTCTTCTTGTCGGTGAACGGGCTGGTGGCGTCGCGGACGTTCATCCACAGTTGGCGGTGGCCGGTGCCACGAATCGACGAGATGGTGAAGTTCGGGTCGTTCAACAACGCCTCACCCGATGCGAGCGAGAACTGCAGCGCAGCATCGGCTTCGCCGGCCTGGAGGCCGTTGACCTGGGCAGCGATGTCGTCGGAGAAGATGAACTGCACCTTGTCGAGGAACGGCTTGCCATCCCACCAATCGTCGTTGCGTACGAAGGTGGCGCCAGTGGCGACGTCGTACTTGTCGAGCTTGAACGGGCCGGTGCCGGCAGGGCGCTTGTCGAGCGTGGTGCCCAACTCGTAGTCCTTCGGGGTGATGACCGACTGCGGGTTCCACAGCGACACCTGGTACGGGAACTGGCCGTCGGGGCTCTTCAGCTTCACGACCACGGTGAGGTCGTCCTTGGCGGTGGCCGAACCAGCGTCGATGTATGCCTTCAGGTTGCTGCCGGCGAGGCGGTCGAGCGTGGCGACCACGTCGGCCGACGTGAACGGGCTGCCGTCGTGCCACTTCACGCCCTTGCGGAGGGTGAAGGTCCACTCGCTGCCGTCGGTGTTGGGCTTCCATTCGGTGGCGAGCATCGGGGCCAGCGCGGCACCCTCACCCTTGCCACAGAGGTACTCGAAGCTGGTGACGACCGGGGTGTACGAGCCGAGGTTGTCCATGGCCACCGGGTCGAGCGGGCCGCCCGGCTTCTGGGTGGCGATGCGGAGCGTGCCGCCCTGCTTGATGGCGCCAGCAGCGGCTGTGGTTTCGGGTGCCATGGTGGTGTCGCCGCCAGCCATGGTCGTGCCAGGCGCCATGGTGGTGCCGGCCGATGTGGTGGTGCTGGGCTTGTCGCTGCCACAGGCTGCGATGACCGCACCCATGACGCCCATGCTGAGCCCGAGCACCGAACCGCGAGTCACGAACGCACGGCGCGAAATGCGACCCTGGGCGTAGCCCTCGATGAGGTCGAGCTCAACCGGGCTGACATCGCGTCGGGCCCGATCGAAAAGTGAATAATTCATGTATCCCCCGATTGCCTTGTGTCGACACGGCAGACAAACCCGCCGTTCAGGAAACCCTATCGGCGAGCGTTATCACGGTCAAGAACCCTCACCCGCCCGAGGCCCGTGCTGGTACGGTCTGTGGCACGGATCGGGGGCGATGGCGATGTCAGGTGACCAATCAGAGCCGGTGAGCCGGCACGCCGGTCGCCACGGCGGTCGAGCGGCGCGAGTGGCGAGCCGCACCGGTGCCGGGGCACGACCGACGGCCCCGGCGTTCATCCGGCGGAACATTCCCACGTTCGAGTTGCTCGGCGACGAGGGGCTCGATCTGGTCGAACGAAAGGCCGATCAGTTGCTCGCCGAGGTGGGCATCGAGATTCGCGACGACACCGAGGCACTCGAGTTGTTCCGCCGCGCCGGGGCCACGGTGAATGGCGTGACGGTGCGCTTCGACCCTGGACATGTACGCGCGCTCTGTGCCACAGCGCCCCGTCAGTTCACCCAATTGGCTCGCAACCCGGCTCGTTCGGTGGAGATCGGCGGCAACAATGTGGTCCTCGCCCCCACCTACGGCTCCCCATTCGTACGCGACATTCCGAATGGGCGGCGCTACGCCACCCTCGCCGATTTCGAAAACTTCGTGAAGCTGTCGTACGCCAGCCCGTGGCTCCATCACTCGGGCGGCACCGTGTGCGAACCAACCGATGTGCCGGTGAACAAGCGCCACCTCGACATGGTGTACTCGCACCTGCGTTACAGCGACAAGGCGTTCATGGGTTCGGTCACCGCCCCGTCGCGAGCGGCCGACTCGATCGAGATGGCCCGCATCGTGTTCGGTGCCGATGTGGTCGACAACAACTGCGTCATCCTCGGCAATGTGAACGTGAACTCCCCCTTGGTGTGGGATGCCACCATGACCGGGGCGTTGAAGACGTATGCACGGGCCAACCAAGCGCCCGTCGTGGTGCCGTTCATCTTGGGCGGCGCCATGGGGCCTGTCACCACAGCTGGTGCAGTGGCACAGGCGCATGCGGAGACACTGGTGGGTGTGGCACTGGGGCAGTTGGTGCGCCCAGGTTCGCCGGCGATTTACGGCAACTTCTTGTCGTCGATGGCGCTCCGCAGCGGAAGTCCTACGTTCGGTACACCTGAACCGGCGCTCGGCTCGTTGGTGGTGGGCCAACTTGCCCGGCGGGTTGGGCTGCCGTTGCGCTGCTCGGGTGCATTCACGTCGGCGAAAGTTGCCGATGGGCAAGCGATGGCCGAATCCACAATGTCGATGTTGGCTGCGTTGTTGTGTGGTGCCAACTTCATTTTGCATTCAGCCGGTTGGCTCGAAGGCGGTCTCGCGATGGGGTACGAGAAGTTCATGCTCGACCTCGACCTGTGCGGCGCCGCCCATACCTATTTGCGGGGCATCGACCTCAGCGACGATCAATTCGCGCTCGACGGTTTTGCCGAGGTAGGGCCCGGGAAGCACTTCTTCGGCTCGCAACACACGCTGCGGCATTATGAAACGGCGTTCTTCGATGCGTCGCTCAGCGATTCGTCGTCGTTCGAACAGTGGCGTGATGCCGGCGAAACCACGGCCGAACAGCGTGCCACCGCGCAGTGGCAGCAGAGCCTGCGCGACTACGAGGCTCCGCCCATCGACGATGCTGTCGATGCCGAGTTGCTCGACTTCGTCGCCCGTCGCAAGGCGGAAACGCCCGATCAGTGGTACTAGCGAACTGACATGTCGTCGGTCGACCCGCTGCTCGAACCGTTCACCCTCAAGCACCTGAGGTTCCGTAACCGCGTCTTTTCGTCGGCGCATGAACCCGCCTACTCCGAAGATGGCATGCCGAAAGACCGCTACCGCGCCTATCACGTCGAGAAGGCCAAGGGTGGTGTGGCCATGACCATGACCGCTGGGTCGGCGGTGGTGTCGCCCGACAGCCCGCCGGCATTCGGCAATCTCCATGCCTGGAACGACGACATCGTGCCGTGGCTGCGGGCCATGACCAACGAGATCCACGAGCACGGCGCCATTGCGATGATCCAGATCACCCACCTGGGCCGGCGCACGGGATGGGGGCAGGACGACTGGCTGCCGGTGGTAGCGCCATCGCGGCTACGCGAACCGGCCCACCGCACTCATCCGAAGGAAGCCGAGCAGTGGGACATCGACCGCATCGTGAGCGAATACGCTGACGCCGCTGAACGCATGGTGGCCGGCGGGATGGACGGTATCGAGATCGAGTCGTACGGGCATCTGTTCGACCAGTTCTGGTCGCCCGCCACCAACCGCCGCACCGATCTCTACGGCGGCTCGGTGGAGAACCGAATGCGCTTTTCGCTCGAGGTACTCCACGCCGTGCGGCGTCGCATCGGGTTCGATGTGCCGCTGGGGCTACGCATGGCGGTCGACGAGCGCATGCATGAAGCCGGAGTCGACGGCTTCGACGAACCCGCAGGACTCGCGATGCTGCGCCGCGTGTGCGCCGACGGGCTCATCGATTTCGTCAACGTCATCCGCGGCAACGTGGCCGATGAGGTGGCGCTCACCGAGGTGATCCCCATCCACGGTATGGCATCGGCCCCGCACCTCGACATCGTCGGCAGGGTGAAGCACCTACTCGCCGAGGTCGCTCCACAGGTGGCGGTGCTGCACGCGGCGAAGGTCGACGATGTGGCCACGGCACGACACGCGGTGCGTGAGGGTCTGGTCGACCTCATCGGCATGACCCGGGCGCAGATGGCCGACCCGCATCTGGTGCGCAAGATCCAGATCGGCGCCGAGCACACCATCCGCCCCTGTGTCGGCGCCACCTACTGCCTCGACCGCAT
>JBAXQV010000050.1:0-17552 GCA_037131575.1 Actinomycetota bacterium | reverse complement strand
GCCCCCAGATGCCACTGCTCGATCACCTCATGGTGGGTGAGGTCCAGTGCCACCGCTGCCGCCTGCACACATGCTCCCGTGGCAACAGCTTCCTCGGCCTGCGACACCGACACTTCCATTTCGGCCAGGTCGGCGAGCACCCGGCGATACGCGGCACTGCGGGCACCTCCGCCGGTGAGCACCACCGAGTCGATGGGCGCTTGGGCACCCAGCGCGTCGAGCGCATCGAGCAACCCACAGGCCACTCCTTCGAGTGCCGCATGCGCGAATTGCTCGCGGCTGACATCGCTGCGCAACCCTGTCAAGACCCCGGTGGCCTTGGGCAGATCGGGGGTGCGTTCACCGTCGAAGTAGGGCAACAGGGTGAGCCCACCCGAACCCGAGTCGGTGGTCATGGCCAGCACATCGAATCCGTCGTGATCGACCCCCAGGAGTCGGGCCACGGCATCGGTGACCTTGGTGGCGTTCAGCGTGCACACCAGCGGCAGGAACTTCCCCGTGGCATCGGCGAACCCGGCCACCGCACCGCTCGGGTCGGCGACCGGCCGGTCGGCCACGGTGTAGACGGTGCCCGATGTGCCCAGCGACATGACGGCCTGACCGGCACTGAGACCCAACCCCAGGGCCGCCGCCATGTTGTCGCCGGTACCCACGGCCACGCGCGCCCCGCGCCACTCGCCCACCACCTCGAGCGGTCCTGCCACTCGCGGCACCACCGTGCTCCAGTCGCGGTCGCGATCGATGAATGCGAGCACATCCCACCGGTACTCGCCACTGTGCGGCGACCAGTAGCCGGTGCCCGATGCATCGCCGCGGTCGGTGACCAGCGCACCGGTGAGTTGCAGGGTGAGCCAATCGTGCGGCAGCAACACATGGGCGAGTCGCTGCCACGCATCGGGTTCGCTGCGATGCAACCACGACAACTTCGTGGCCGTGAACGCCGCCACCGGCACGCTGCCGACGGCGTGCGCCCAATCGGCCGCACGGCCAGGGAACTGTTTCAGCAACCAACCACTGTCGGGGGCCGTTTCGGTGTCGTTCCAGAGCTTGGCTGGGCGAATGACCTGGAGGGCCTGGTCGAGCGCCACCATGCCGTGCTGTTGCCCTGCGACGCTGATGGCCTCCACCTGTGGTGCACCCACCGCAGCCCACGCAGCTTCGAACGCCTGCCACCACGCGGAGGGGTCTTGTTCGGAGCGCGGCGGGGTGGTGCGCGGGTGGGGCGCGCTCGAGCGGGCCACCACCGCTCCGGTGTGGAGGTTGCGTATCTCCACCTTCGTCGACTGGGTCGAAGAATCGACCCCGGCTACCAGTTTCACATCGCTCATTGTGGCCGAACCGAACGCCACTCGGTGAACGCCGTGCCCTCGGGGTCGTCGATCCAGGCAGCGTCGCCACCCCACACATCGTCGAACGCCAACGCCGTTAGTGGCTTACGACGAACCGGCCCATGCCGGCCTGCGGGGCGGCCGAGGGTGATACATGCCGACAGGGCTACGTCGTCGGGAATGGCCAGCAGTGAGCGTAAGTCGTCTTCCACCATCTGATGCCACATCGTGAGTGCCCCGCCGTACCCCAGTGCCCGGGCTGCGAGCAGCAGGTTCTGGCACGCCGGGTACACCGAGGCACCTTCGTACGGTGACGCGTCGCGGTAACGCACCAGGCACACGAGCACCACCACCGGAACGTCCTCGAGATGATCGACGTAGTGCTGCATGGTGGCCGCCATGCGCGCTTTGGGAGAGTCGGTTCGGGCACCGCTGCCGTCGGAGTACCCATCGTTGCGCTGCTTGGCAGCCCAGCCACGCCGGAACGATTCGCCCAGCATTGCCTTGGCGCGGGTTGCTCGCTCGCCGTCGCGCAGCACCAGGAACCGGAAAGGCTGCCGGTTCGAGCCGCTGGGCGCCCGACTGGCATGCCAGATGATCGAGGCCAAGTCGGCATCGGGAATGGGGTCGGAGGTGTAGCGCCTGATCGCGCGAGTGGTGGCCAACCCATGGAGGAGATCGACGGGCCCGCTGAGAGGGTCTCGGGGTTCGGGTGGCACGGCGGCCATCGGTTCAGCGACCGGTGAAATTCGGCGAACGCTTCTCCATGAACGCGGCGACGCCCTCGCGGAAGTCGTCGGTGCGCAGCAGTGGGAGCAGTTGCAGGAACACGTGGTGCACGTTCTGCTCGAAGGTCTCGGTTTCGGCGGCGCGCATCATGCGCTTGATGGCACGAACGGCCAACGGCGCGTTCTCGACGATTTGGAAGGCCAGCTCGCGAGAACGGGCGGTGAGATCGACATCGGCCACCACGTGGTTCACCAACCCCAGTTCGAGGGCTTCCGAAGCCACCAGTGTTCGGCCGGTGAAGGCGATCTCGGCCGCTTTGGCATAGCCGATCATGCGCGGCAGCAGCCAGGTGCCGCCGCTTTCGGGCAGGATGCCGCGCTTGGCGAAACCCGGGTTGAGCTTGGCCGATTCGGCGGCGATGCGGATATCGCACCCGAGGGCCACATCGAGGCCGTACCCGGCGGCGCCACCGTTCAACGCACAGATGGTGGGCGTGTCGAGGCCGTGCAACACCGTGGGTGGTGCGTTGCGAATGTCGAATTCGCCGGGAATGGATGCACCACTGCCCATGTTCGCCAGGCCACCCGACGATGTGCCCATCTGCGCCGCCAGGTCGAGCCCGGCGCAGAACGCCCGGCCCGCACCGGTGAGGATGATGCAGCGCACATCGCGGTCGCGATCGGCCTCGAGTAAGCGCTCCGACAACGAATCGAGCATCTCCCCCGAGATGGTGTTCATCCGCTGTGGAGCGTTGAGGGTGATGGTGGCGATGTGATCGGCCACTTCATAGAGCACTTCGGACGGAGCAGCAGGGTCGGACATGGGCCTCACCGTAGCCCTCGCGGTGGGTTCGGGCGAGGGTCGGGCACCGCCATCACCAGGGAGAGAACGATTTGTGAACGCTGTGCGACGAAACAAAAGACACAGGCCGTACGCCTTGTGACATCGTGACCTTCAGCCTAGGCTGAGGATCTTGCAAGAACCGGTGCGCCTGGCGTGCCACAACCACCTCCAGGGGGAGAACCCATATGCAGAAGACCACGGTGCGCACCTTCAGCGCACTTCTCGTGGGCGTAGCGCTCGTCGCTACCGCTTGCGGGAGCGACAAGAAGGCCGCTGAGACCACTGCAGCAGCCACCACCGCAGCGGCCACCACTGCCGCTGAGACCACGGCAGCAGCCACCACCGCTGCCGAGACCACTGTCGCCGCCGGCGGCGATGCCGATGCCATGGCTGGCATGAAGGGCACCACGCCGCTCGTCGAGCTCAGCCAAGACTTCAAGGATCGGTTGAACGCCACCGAGACCGCGAAGGCCACGCCGCTGAAGGACACCTACAACTACGCCGCCGAGGCCTACGACGCAGTGACGGTCATCGCCCTCGCCGCCGAGATCGCCAAGACCGACGGCAGCGCACTGGCCGATCAGATCGTTGGCGTCACGAAGGACGGCACCAAGTGCACCGACTTCAAGAGCTGCATCGCTCTGGTGAAGGCCGGCACCGACATCGACTACGACGGCAAGTCGGGTCCCATCACGATGAATGGCAACGGCGAGCCGCTGCAGGCGAGCTACGGCATGCTCGAGTTCGGCAAGGGCAACAAGCTCGACGACTCGCTCACCAAGTACATCATCGCTCAGGCTCCCGAGTCGGCTGCGAAGCCGCTGGCCAAGACCGAAGTCGACCGCAAGGGCGACGGCGAGCTGAAGATCGGCACCCTGTTGCCCGAGACCGGTTCACTGGCATTCCTCAACCCGCCCGAAGTTGCCGGTGTCGAATTGGCCATCAAGGACGTCAACGACAACGGTGGCGTGCTCGGCAAGCCGGTCGTGCTCAACTCGGGTGACTCGGGCGACACCAGCACCGACATCGCCAGCCAGACCACTGACCGTCTGCTCAAGGACAACGTCGACGCCATCATCGGTGCCGCCTCCTCGTCGGTGACCCTCACCGTGCTCGACAAGATCGCCGCCGCAGGCGTCGTCATGTTCAGCCCGGCGAACACCTCGCTGAAGCTCGTCGACTACCCCGACAAGGGCCTCTACTTCCGTGACGCACCGCCCGACGATCTCCAGGGCAACGTCATCGCCCAGCAGATCATCGACGATGGCAACAGCTCGGCCTACATCCTCGCTCTCGACGACGCCTATGGCACCAGCCTGGCCGACGTGATCGAGAAGGCCCTCACTGCTGGCGGCGTGAAGGTGCTCGGCAAGAAGATCTACGATCCGAAGGCCACCAGCTTCGATGCTGAAGTGGGCGATGTCGCCTCGCAGAACCCCGACGCCGTTGTGCTCGTCACCTTCGATGAGGGCTCGCGTATCCTGAAGACCATGGTGCAAAAGGGCGTTGGCCCGGCCAAGAAGAAGGTCTACGGCTGCGACGGCAACATGGGCAACGCCCTTGGCGAAGCCTTCAACGCTGGTAAGTGACCAACCGTTGATGCGGTAACTCGCATCGAGAAGTGAACGAGGCCCCGGGCGACATGCCCGGGGCCTCGTCGCGTCTGGGGTGAGCGAGCGAAATGTCTGCCGTTCGGCCGCGGCGTCGAGTGGTTCAGCCGCCGGTGGCGCGGGCCAACGTGCCCAGGTACAACTGGATCACGGCAGGGTCGGCGAGCAGTTCGCGACCTGAACCCGTGTAGGCGTTACGGCCCTGGTCGAGCACATAGCCCCGGTTACACACCTGCAGACAGCGGCGGGCGTTCTGTTCGACCATGAGAATCGCCACACCCGCGGCGTTGATGGTGCGGCACTGCAGGAACACTTCGTCCTGCAATTGTGGCGACAACCCTGCCGAGGGTTCGTCGAGCAGCAGCACTTGCGGTTCGAGCATGAGCGCGCGGCTCATGGCCACCATCTGTCGCTCACCACCCGACAGCGAGCCCGCCCGAGAGTTCCGCCGTTCGAGTAACCGCGGGAACATGGTGGTGACGTACTCGAAGCGCTCCTTGAACAGCGAGGGCTTCAGGAAGCAGCCCATTTCGAGGTTCTCGGTGACGGTGAGCGTGGGGAACACGTTCTTGTTCTGGGGCACATACCCCACACCACGGCTCACCAACTGGTGGGCCTTCAGACCGGTGATGTCGGCGCCCGCCAAGGTGATGGTGCCTGAGCGCACCGTGCACAGGCCCAGTACCGCCTTCAAGAAGGTGCTCTTACCAGCGCCGTTGGGGCCGATGATGCCCACGAAGTCGCCTTCGTTCACCACCAGGTTGCACCCGTTGAGGATGTTCACCTCGGGGATGTAGCCAGCCACCAGTTCGGTGGCCTGCAGCAGTGCCTTCGGCTCGGTGGTGGTCACAGGTCCTCCAACAGGCTCTTGCCCTGGTGGGCACCGAGATAGGCATCGATGACGGCAGGGTTGGCGGAAATCTGGTTCGGTGTACCTTCGGCAATGATCTGCCCCTCGGCCATGACGATCACCCAGTCGCTGATGTCGTGCACCATGTCCATGTCGTGCTCCACGAACAGCACCGTCATCCCGTCGTCGCGCAGGCCGCGAATGTGCTCGTTGAGGCTCTGCTTCAATGCCGGGTTCACACCAGCCATCGGTTCGTCGAGCATCACCAGCGACGGGTTGGTCATGAGTGATCGAGCCATCTCGAGCAGCTTGCGTTGGCCACCCGACAAGGTGCCGGCGTACTCGTTGCGCATGTGGTCGAGCTTGAAGCGGGTGAGCAGTTCGTCGGCGCGGGCCTCGATCTCGCGCTCCTGGTCGCGCCACAGCATCGGGAACAGGCCGTTCCACCACTTCTCACCACGCTGGTCGGTGGCACCGAGCTTCATGTTTTCGATGACCGACATCTTGGTGAGGCTCTTGGTGAGCTGAAACGTGCGCACCATGCCCATGGCGGCGGTCTCGTGCGCCGCCACCTTGGCCATGTCGCGCCCATTGAAGCTCCACGTGCCCTGGTTGGGGGTGTCGAAGCCGGTGAGCAGGTTGAAAAACGTGGTCTTGCCCGCCCCGTTCGGGCCGATGAGCGCGGTGATGGAGCCACGCTGCACCTCGCAGTGCTGCACATCGACCGCGGTGATACCGCCGAAGGTGCGCCGTACCTGATCGGCAACGAGCACGGCATCGGGCTTGGGCGCTCCGGGAACTGGTTCGACGGCGGCCAGCGCGGCACGTGCCGCCACGGCGGCGGGGCTGAATTCAGCGGCCATCGAGTGCCATCTCCTTCCGGTTCCCGAACAGACCCTGCGGTCGATACACCATGAGCAAGATGAGCAGGATGCCCACCACCATCAACCGCACCGGCCCTACCTGGTTGGGGCTCTGCACCAGGATCGGAATCTTGTGCCCATTCGAGACCAACTCGTTCAGGAACGAATCGACGAAGGCGAGCAGGCCCCAGAACAACATCGGCCCGACGATGGAACCCGACACTTTGGCCACGCCGCCGAGCACCAGTGCCGTGAGTACGTAGAACGTGACGTCACGGCTGTAGTTGTCGGGCTGCACCGAGCCACGATCGAGCGAGAGCATCATGCCAGCAAAGGTGGCGATGACGCCGCCCAGGATGAGCGCTTGCATTTTGTAGCTGTACACGCTCTTGCCGAGGCTGCGTACGGCATCTTCGTCTTCGCGAATGCCCTTCAGCACGCGCCCCCACGGGCTGCGCATCAGCGCCCAGACGAACGTGGCGAGCACTGCGGTGAGCACCCAACCGGTGGTGATGCTCCACAGTGAGTAGCCCTTGTAGGTGACCTTGGTGGACACCAGCACCAGCACCAAGAACGTGCCCACGCCGCCAGCGATCCAGGCGGTGGTCTCGGTGAAGATCTCGGTCTTGGCGAGGCGCTTGCGCATCATCGAGCCGAGTACCAGCGACATGAGCGCGAAGGCGATGACGAGCAAGATCGCCTGGATGGTCGAGGCCTTGAAGATCGACATCGGATAGTCGCTCTCGACGTAGGGGTTGAGCTTTCGGTACGGCACCGAGAACTGGTTGATGCCGTCGGAACCTCCGAAATACTTCTTGAACGTCACCGAGCGTACGACGAGCCTGATCACCTCGGCCACCGCGATGGTGACGATGGCGAGATAGTCGGCTCGGAGGCGCAAGGTGGGTACGCCCATGATGAGGCCGAGGATCACGGCGAACACCAACCCGAACACGATGCCCCACCAGAAACTGACCTGGAAGTAGTGCGCCGTCATACCGAGGCCATAGGCGCCACACGCCATGAAGCCTGCCTGCCCGAAGTTGAGCAACCCGGTGTAGCCGAACTGCACGTTCAACCCGATGGCAGCAATGGCGTACACCATGGCATCGACACCGAAGAAGGCACTGAACGTGTTGTCGAAAATGGAACTCCAACTCATCGTTGTTCTCCTCTCATCCCACTCGATCTCGACGGCCGAGGATGCCCTGTGGCCGCACCAAGAGCATCAGAATGAGCGCCACCAGGGCGGGCACCTTCTTCAATTCGCTCGGCACACCGAACATCGTCGACATCTCCACGAAGAGGCCCACCACGAAACCGCCAACGAGCGCACCGAACGGCGACCCGAGCCCGCCGAGGGTGATACCCGCGAACATGAGGAACAGCAGGTCGCCACCCATATCGGGGCTGACACCCTGGTCGAGGCCGCGGAAGATGCCACCGAGGGCTGCCATGGCGCCACCGATGAACCACACGATGCGGATGATCTTCTGGCTGTCGATACCGGTGGACGAGGCGAGGTCGGGGTTGTCGCTCACCGCACGGGTGGCCTTCCCGAGGCGAGTTCGCTGCAACGCAAGTGCCACCAGCACCAGCACCACCAGCGAGATGAGAGCCGTCGTGAAGTCGCGCGGGGTGACGCCGATGGGGCCGATACGCCATTCGCTCTGCTGCAGGAAGTCGGCGAACTGCCGCACGCGGCCGCCCCACAAGGCCAGGAACAGGTTGCGGAACACGATCGACAACCCAACGGTGACCACCATCTGCGAGATGAGCCCGATGCCCTTCTTGCGCAGCGGCAAGAACACCACTCGGTCGAGGCCGATACCGAACACACCACCGAGCACCACGGCGATGGGCGCAGCGATGAGCAGTGGGACACCCCATGAGGCGTTGAACAAACAGGCGACGATGCCGCCGAAGGTGACCATTTCGCCATGGGCGAAGTTGGTGAGGCCGGTGGTGCCGAAGATGAGCGATAGGCCCACGGCGCACATGGCCAGAATGAGCCCGAGGCGCGTGCCGTCGGCGGCGCGCTGCGCCAACCGCGCCCACCACGAAGCGGTGTCTTGTTTTGCTTCTCCCACGAAGTAGTTCACGTTCAGCGTGGCGGTGATGAAGTCGTCGGCTTTCACCTTGCGTTCAGCGGGCGTCTGCTCCGACAGGGCGGCGCCCGAGGGCAGGGTCGACTCGTCGAGGCGCACCGTCACATCTGCTCTCTTCGGCAACTTGAGCGCCGCGACACCCTTGTTGTCGGTGACACCGCTCACCACCTCGGCACCGCCGGCGTCGAGCACCGAGATCTTCACCTTCGGAAGCGGAGTCTTGGTATCGCCCACGCCTTGTTCTTGGACACGCACACGAATGGTGACGCCGTCATCGGCATGCGCAGGCGACCAGAGCGTGGCGAACAGTGCCATGAATGCAAGCGCGAATGCCGCTAGCTGTCGTATACGCGAGTTCGGCAACGTGTGTGCTCCCAACAGGTCTCCGTTGAACGATGTATCTGATCGCGCCAACGCTGGCAGCGTCAATTCCGCGGCCACCCACATGGCACCTTGCCGCAACCTCAGCTTTGCACACTTCGTACCGTGCACGCGCCGTGGCGTCTCGCCCCGCCCGAGCGCACTACCGTCGGCGACGATGGGAACTCACACCACACCTGCCGCAACTCACCTCGACAGCACCCAAGCCGTGCCGCAGCCAACGTTGCGCAACCAGCTCGACGCCGAATCGTGTGAAGTACTGCTCATCAGGCACGGCCGCTCGGCCGATGTGGTACCCGGTACCCCGGAGGCCTCCGACCCGCCGCTCCATGCCGAGGGCATTGCCCAGGCGACCGCACTCGACACGCGCTTGGCCACCCTCGTACTGCACGGCGTGTACTCATCGCATCTCGCCCGCGCCGTACAGACAGCCATGCCACTGGCAACGCGCCGCGGACTCGAACTCGAAACTCATGAAGACCTCGAAGAGGTGCGCATGGGCGACTGGGGCAACGGTGAGTTCCGTCGACGCGCCGCCACGGCCGACCCCGAATGGGTGGCCTGGAGCCTCACCGGCCGATGGGACGGTATTCCCGGTGGCGAAGGCGACGACTCGCTTCGTCAGCGGTTTGCGCGAGTGGTCGACACCCTCGCCGCCCGGCATCGCGGGCAGCGCATTGCCGTGGTGGCACACGGTGGGGCCATCAACGCCTACGTCTCGCACCAACTCGGTGTGCATCGCTCGCTGTGGATGACCGTCGAGAACACCAGCATCACCCTCGTACGGCTCAGCCCCACCACCGGCACCACCGTGGTGTCGGTGAACGACTGCCACCACCTCTACGACCCGGTGCTCGGCGCCACGCACTGACGGTGCGCACCCTGGCGCTCCGCCCATACTGACGAGCTGCGGCACTGACTACGGTGCGGGTATGGCCGATTCACATCCCGCACCCATTCGTACACGCGTCACCGAGATGCTCGGTATCGATTACCCCATCGTGCAGGCACCCATGGGCTGGATCGCTCGTTCGCAGCTCGCCTCCGCAGTGAGCAAGGCGGGCGCACTGGGCATCATCGAGACGTCGTCGGGCGAACTCGATGCAGTGCGCGCGGAGATCATCGCGATGCGCCAACTCACCGACAAGCCGTTCGGCGTGAACATCGCCCAGGCATTCGTGCGCGACCCAGCCATCGTGGAGTTCGTGGTGGAGCAGGGCGTGCAGTTCGTCACCACCTCGGCCGGCGACCCCACCAAGTACACCGCGCAGCTGAAGGCTGCCGGGCTCACCGTGTTCCATGTGGTGCCCACCCTGGCCGCAGCGCTGAAGGCAGTGGATGCAGGCGTCGACGGGTTGGTGGTGGAAGGTGGCGAAGGCGGTGGGTTCAAGAACCCTCGCGACGTGGCCACCATGGTGTTGCTGCCGCTGGTGTGCTCGAAGGTCGATGTGCCCGTCATCGCCGCCGGTGGCATCACCGACGGTGTGTCGATGGCTGCTGCGTTCGCGCTGGGGGCCGAAGCGGTGCAGATGGGTACGCGCATGGTGAGCGCCGCCGAATCGCCGGTACACAACAACTGGAAGCAGGCCATCGTCGATGCCGCCGAAACCGACACCGTGTTCCTGAACCGCTTCTCACGGCCCGGGTTGCGCGCACTGCGCACCGAGCGCACCACCCTGCTCGAACGCCAGGACAATGTGCCCCTCACCGAGTTCGGCAACACCCGCGAGCTGTACTTCGGCGGCGACCTCGAAGCGGCCATTGCCCTCACCGGTCAGGTTGCCGGCCGCATCGACTCGGTACGACCCGTTGCCGACATCATCGAACAGACCGTCATCGAGTTCCGGGCCTGCATCAACCGCCTGCAGCAGTACGCCTGACCTGCCCGACGCCGCGCGCATCTCACCACAGTGCGTGACCATTCACTCCGGAGAGTGGGCTGCGCGCGGAGAGTGTTGATTCTTGACAGATTCGAGAGTATTCTCACCGTTGCGTCGTATCGAGCCGACCCTTCGGCCTGTACTCGCACCTGGTTCGCCAGGTCTGGAAGCCCGAACTGGTGAGAGGTCGTGGCATGACATTCGATACCGTCAAAAAACTGTTGCTCAGCCTGGTAGGGCTCTACCTGGTGATGGCGTTCTGGACCGACCCCAGCGGAAGCGCGGCGGCCCTCACCGGCTTTGTGCACCATGTGGGCGGCTTCTTCTCGTCGGTCATCGACAAGAGCGCGGCATTCGTGAAAGGCCTCGCCAGCTAGGCAGCCCAGCGAGCCGGCCCTGCTACACCGCTGAGTCTGCTGCCGGGGCCAGACGCGCCTCGTAGCACCACACCGTGACGGCCCACAGCAGGGTCGCGCCGGCTACGTGGAACGCAACCAGCACCGCGGGAACCCCGCTGAAGTACTGCACGTAGCCGATGGCGCCTTGGGCCACTGCCACGCACATCCACGCCGTGATCGGCCCGTCGAGCACCGCACGGTCGGCAGCACGCGTGCGCAGACGCCACACCAGCGCCAGCACGCTTGCCACGGCCAACCACACGAATGCGCTGTGCACCCGCGCCGCGGTAGAGATGGCCAGGTGGAAGCGACGCGCCTTCTCGTCACCCGCATGGGGCCCGGCTCCGGTGACCACAGTGCCAGCGGCGATCGCTACGGCGGTAGCGGCACCACACCAGCGCATCAAGCGCACCGTGGGCGAGGTGAGGCGCACCACTCGCTCACCATCGGGCATACCGGCGCGGTGCACCAAGACCACAGCGTTGGCCACCAGCACCATCGACAGCAGGAAGTGGCTCTGCACCGCCACCGGGTGCAGGTGCACCAGCACGGTGATGCCGCCGAGCACGATCTGACCAACCATGCCGGCAACGAGCCCCAACGACAGCAGGGTGAGGTCGCGTCGGCGCGGTTCACGGATGAGCGAGCCGAGCACGGCCACGATCACCGACACCGACACCAACCCGGTGAACAAGCGGTTGATCTGCTCGATGGCCGAGTGTTTGGTCGACACGTCGACGAGTTGCTGATCGTTACACCGCGGCCAGTCGTTGCACCCGAGCCCCGAGCCGGTGAGCCGCACGGCTGCACCGGTGACCACGATGATGCACAGCAGCGCCAGCGCCACCGCGCACACGGTGCGGAACTGGCGCGGGCTGAGCCGCCACGTGCGCAGAGAGCGAGCCATCGCTCAGAGCGTAGGGCCGATGCGCCGATACCGCCCACTCCGCTCGCACCCGTTCCGGGTGGCTACGGTCACGTCCATGCTCACCAGCTTCGACGACTATCCGATCCACCAGGCGTCGGTGCCCGTGGCACATTCGGCCTCGGGCGACATCAACCACTACGACCGCTACTTCTTCAACGGCTACTCCCCCGACGGGTCGGTGTACTTCGGGCTGGCAATGGGTCTCTACCCCAACCGGCATGTGGCCGACGCAGCGTTCAGCGTGGTGCGCAATGGTGAACAGGTGTCGGTGTTCACGTCGCAGCGCGCCCCGGTCGATCGTCGCGATGCCACCCACCTCGGCCCGATCCGGGTGGAGATCGTGGTGCCGCTGCGCACCCTGCGCCTGGTGGTCGACGCGCCTGAACAGGGCATCCGCGCCGACCTCCAGTTCGACCAGCGGTCGCCGGCCATCGAAGAGCCGCACTTCTTCCAACGCATCGGCAACCGCACCTTCTTCGACTACACACGGCTCACTCAGTTCGGTGCGTGGAGCGGGTGGATCGAACTCGATGGCGAGCGCATCGACGTGGAACCGCACCATGTGCTCGGGTCGCGCGACCGCTCGTGGGGCGTTCGGCCCATCGGCGAGCCGGCACCGTCGGGAGCACCCGTTGGCTGGCCACCGCAGTTCTTCTGGTTGTGGGCACCGGTGAACTTCCCGTCGCTGTCGACGCACTTCGATGTGAACGAATACGGCGACGGCAGGCGCTGGCACGAGGTGGGCACCATCGCCCCCGTGGGTGAAGGCGAGTCGACGATGATGCGCACGGTCGACTACCGCGTCGAATGGCGGCCGGGCACGCGCTGGGCGAGCCGTTTCGAATACGACCTCATCGACTGGAACGGCGGGGTGAGCACTGTTTCCCTCGAACCGATGTACGAGTTCCAGATGCGCGGTATCGGTTACGGGCACCCCGAGTTCGGGCACGGCTATTGGAAGGGTGAAGCCGTGGTCGGTGGCGATCGCCTCACCCTGCCGGTCGGTACGCCGTGCGCCCGTGAACACGTGCACATCCAGGCGCTGTGTCGGGCCACCTTCCACGGTGCCGACGGTCGTGTGGAACACGGCACCGGCATCCTCGAACAACTCGCGATCGGCGAGCACCCCACCGGCCTCACCGGCATCCTCGACCCGTACTCCCCCGCCTGAACCTCTGGCCCCCGATGGGGCATCAGGTGTGGCGAATGGTCATTCCACCATCGACAGGAATGACCGCACCGTTCAGGAAGCTCGCCGCAGGCAGGCAGACGCTGAGCGTCATCTGCGCGACTTCCTCGGGGATGCCATAGCGGCGCAGCGGTACCCGCCGCTTGGCGTACACCTCTTTGGCTTCGTCGCCGATGCCCGCCGTCATACCGGTGAGAATTGGGCCTGGGCAGATGCAGTTCACCGTCACACCATGGCGGCCCAGTTCGACCGCGAAACTCTTGGTGAGCCCCACCACTCCGGCCTTGCTGGCCGCGTAGGCGGCGAGGCCCGCCGTGGTGACGATGGCCTCGGTGGACGCGATGTTCACCACCCGCCCACCGCCATCAGCCGCACGCAACGTCGGCAGGCAGAGCCTGATGAGACGCGAATGTGCGGTGAGGTTCACATCGAGTGTGCGTGCCCAGTTGCTCTCGTAATCAGCCTCATCTTGGAATGCCGAGTTGATGAGCGACACGCCTGCGTTGTTCACCAGCACATCGACGCCGCCGAGGCGAGCATTCACGTCGGCGACCAACCGTTTCAGCGAAGCATGGTCGGCCACATCGCAGGTGAACCCAGCGGCAGCCTCGGCACCGTGCACGGCGGTGATCTCGTCGACCACGGCCAGCACACGCTCGGCGTCGAGGTCGACCACTGCAACCTGCGCGCCCTCGTCGGCGAAGAGGTGCGCCGTGGCCCGACCCATGCCCGATGCCGCACCGGTGACCAGCACTCGCTTGCCTGCCACCGAACGCGACAGCGTGCTGAGGCGGCCGGTCATTCGGCGCGCCAGGTGTGACGTCCCTTGATGCCGTACATGCGCAGGATGACGGCCTTGGTGGGCTTCACCAGCACGAACACATGGGTATCGGCTTCGGGGCCACCGGGCTCGAACATCGACAGGTCGTACCCCATGGCACCCCACAGTTCGCGGCGGCCCTCGGTGGTGTCGACGATGCGCGCATCGCCCCACAGCACACAACTGTCCCAGTCGGTGGTTTCGCCCACGGCATAGTGCACGGCCATCTTGCCGTTGGCGCGCACGTTGGCAACCTTGGCTTCGTTGCTGGCCAAGAACGCGCCCACTTCATCGCCGATCCATGCCACTGCCACCGGCGAGATGTAGGGCGTTCCGCTCACCGATGTGGTGGCCAGGTAGGCGATGCGCCCGTAGCGCTCAGCGTCGGCCTTCACGTCGGCAAAGGTGATGTCGTCGCTCATCGTGCTCAGGCCTCCGGCATGGGGTAGTGGATACCGGGAACACCCTGCTGCCACTGCTCGAACGTGTTCGGTACGAGACCGGGGTACGGAGAACCGGCCTGCGGCTGATCTTTGTTCCAGAAGAAATGGCTGGGAGGAATCTGCCAGGCTCCACGGCTCGAATCGAACCCCCCGTCGACCATGAGGTTGTGGCCGGTGACATAGCTCGACGCATCGCTGGCCAGGAACAGCAGCGGGCCGCGCAGATCGCGCTCGGGGTCGCCGAGGCGGCGCATCGGTGTGCGACTCTCGATCCACGGAGCCATACCGAGCATGTCGAACACCGGGCGGGTCATCTCGGTCACGAAGTAACCCGGCGAGATGGCGTTCACCCGCACATTGCGGTCGGCCCATTCCACGGCGAGCAACTTGGTGAGTTGCACCACGGCACCCTTGGCGGCGTAGTACCAGGGGTTCACGAACTCGCTGCCACCACTCGACAGGATCGACGCGATGTTGATGATGGAACCGCTGCCACGTTCGAGCATGTGCGGCGCGCATTCGCGAGTGAAGCACCACACACCGAACAGGTCGACATCCACGACACGGCGGAACGTTTCGTGATCGCTCCATTCGCTGGGCAACCCGCGCAGGTCGCTGATACCCGCGTTGTTCACCAGCACGTCGATACGCCCGTGCTGCTCGAGTGTTTCGGCGATGACGCGCTGCACATCGGCCACCTCGGTGACGTCGCCCGGATGCACGGTGACCTTGCGGCCATGACGCTCGCGCAGGCCTGACGCGTTGGCTTCGAGTAGTTCGGCGCTGCGTGCCGTGAGCGCCAGGTCGGCACCTGCCTCGGCCAACACATCGGTGAACGTGAGCCCGAGGCCCATCGAACTGCCGGTCACCAGTGCCACCTTGCCGGTGAGATCGAACATCGACATTGCTGTACCCCCTGCTGTTTGACCGTCGACCATGAGGTCGGCGGGTGTGAACCCCGCCTTCACGCTAGAGGCGCGCCATCGACAATGTCCCACCGGAGCGCGTCGTCGAACGGTAGCGTTCGGGCAGTGAAGAAGCAGACCGTCGAAGAGCGTCGCGCCGAGATTCTCGAGGTCACCTGCCAGGTGGTGATCGATCGAGGCTTTGCCGCCACCCGTATCAGCGATGTGGCCAAACGACTCGATGTGTCGAGCAGCCTCATCCACTACCACTTCGACTCGAAAGAGCAGTTGCTCGCCGAAGCGTTCGCCCATTACGCCCGCAACGACGTGGCCGAAATGGAAGCCGAAATCGCCTCGGCACCCACGGCGCTCGCCCAACTCGATCGAATCATCCAGAGCTACGTGCCCGAGGGCAGCGACGACGTGGAGTGGATGCTGTGGATCGACGGCTGGGGTGAAGCACTGCGTAACCCGCTGATGAAGCGCATCAGCCAAGCACTCGACGAACAGACCGACGACTTGCTCGAGCGAGTGCTCGAGCACGGTGTCGACTCCGGCGAGTTCGTGTGCGCCGCACCTGCTGCCAGCGCGATGCGGCTCACCGCTCTGGTCGATGGACTGGCAGTGCAGTTCGCTGCACACGAAGGACTCATGAACCGTGAGAACCTCATCGAGCACGTGCGCACGGTGGCGGCGGCCGAGGTGGGCCTCACCCTCGCCCACTTCCAAGGCCTCACCAGCGACCCGGTAGGCCCACGCTTCATGGCTCCGAGCGCGGCCACCGATGCCGCGCTCCGGCAACTCATCGCCCGCTATTGCGACGGGGTGCTGCGCACCGATGCCGACACCTGGGGCAGCACCTGGGCCGACGACGCCGAATGGGAACTGAAAGCCGGCGCACCCGTTGTGGGCAAGACCGACATCCTGGCCGCATGGGCCAAGGCGATGAAGGGTTTCAAGTGGGCTGTCCAGACCCCAGGCGCCTGCGTGTTCGAGGTCGACGAAGCCGCCGGCCTGGGCCATGGCCGTATCACCACCCACGAACGCTTCGCTCGCACCAAAGGTGAACCGGGCAATCTTCTGGCCGTCTACCACGACACCTACCGACGCGTCGCCGGGCAGTGGCTGTTCGCGTCGCGTCGCCTGCAGGTGATCGAAGCCTCCTGAGGCCGCAACCCAGGGCGTGGCGTGCGGTGCGCTAGGGGCGCACCTCGTAGAACGCATTCACCGAGTGGTCGATGGCAAGTTTCTGGAAGCGGCTGAAGCCGGCCGCCTCAGCCATCTCGCGTGCCCGGCTCTCGGGCAGACCGAGCGTGCCCAAACCGGCACCATCGGGCGCGCTCAGCGCCGAACTCATACAACTGAGCACGCTGATGCCGTACATGAGCGATGCCATGGGGTTCTTCTTGGCGTTCTGCTCGAACGTGTCGAGCGCTTTGATATCGACCAGCAACCAGGTGCCATCGGGCTTCAATGCGCTGCGGATGGCGGCGATCATCTCCTGCGGATGGGTCATGTCGTGGATGCAGTCGAACGTGGTGACCAGATCGAGCGAACCATTGCTGGGCAGGCCGTGCTCGCGTGGATCGTGGAAGGCAGCATTGGTGAGGCCCGATGCATCGAGACGCTCGGCCGCACGCCCGAGCGCGTAGTGCGAGATGTCGTACCCGGTGAACTGGCTGTTGGGGAACGCCCCTGCCATGAGCAGTACGGCCCCACCGGCTCCGCACCCCACGTCGGCAACCGCGGCACCCGCATCGAGCTTGGCCACCACACCGTCGAGTGCGGGTAGCACCACCGGCAGCAGGTTGGCCTTGTTCCACGGCTCGAAGCTGCGCTCGATACCTACCGCGCCCTGCGGGCCGTGGCTGTCGTAGTCGTGGCCGAGACCAGTGCGGAAACTCTCGGGCATCTGCTCGACGGCGCGCATCGTTTGCGGCAGGCGGTGGAACATGCCCATGCCATACGCCGGATGCTCGGGGTCGGCCAGCACCACCGTCGCCTCGGGCGACAGGGCGAATCGCTCGACACCGGCTGCGTCGGTGGCCGCGCCGATCATGCCCGACGCCGCCTGGTTGTAGGCCCACTCGCGGACCCACCGCTCGGTGAGTTCAGTTGCAGCAGCAAGTTCACCTGCCGTGAGCGGATGCCCAGCGGTGCGCATCGCCGCATACAGTCCGAGTTGGTCGCCCAGGTGGATCATGCCTGCTGTGACTGCGCCTTCGAGCTTGGTGAACAGCTGGAACGAGTACAGCTTGAGCTTGTCGGGGTCGATGT
>JBAXQV010000049.1:0-17597 GCA_037131575.1 Actinomycetota bacterium | reverse complement strand
CACGGCCAGTTGAACGCCGTCGCGCCACCGACATCTCGCTGGTGCCGTGGGTGAGTGACTTGCTGGCAGATCACCCGGCAGCGACTGCGGTGGTGACGTCGGCCGGCGAGGTGGTGTGGGGCAACGACGCCTACTGGGCACTGCAAGCACCCACAGCACAGGGTGCAACGAGCACCCCGATGCCAGCACCCGATGCGCACCTCTCGATCGTGCACTTTCCGCTACCTGCAGTCGACTCGGTCACGGCGCATCGCGCCGAACAACTGCGCGCTGCACTCAACCGCGTCCTCGGCGATTTGCGGTCGCTACCAGGGGCAACCGAACCCGCCGACACTCTCGGCGAAGGCCCCGACGACGTTCCGAATGAGCCCCGCCCACTGCCCAGCGACCTGCGCGGCCGGCGACGCCTGGTGGCCGAACTCGCTGTTCAGGGCATTCCGGTCGTAACAATTGCTGAACAATTGTCGATCAGCCCCAACACCGTGCGCAACCACCTGAAAGCCGCCTTCCACCAGCTCGATGTTCGCTCCAGAGCCGAGCTGATCGCCCGCTATCGAACCTGGTAGATAGCCTTTTCAGCGGTATATGGCCTTGCATCTGCGAGGTCGCCGTGCGCTGCGGGGCCCGACACACGCGCAACCACTCCCACGAGTCGGCCGACCACCGCGGACACACTCCGTGAAACTTTCCCGAAAAATGTCACGCTGGGTCTTGTGCAGGCTCCGTCAAGATGTTACAAATATCACCACCGAGAGTGGCGAACGCTGAAAGGGGTGCTGTGATGAAGAAGAGCTGTAGCTGGAGGTGATCTGAATGGTGAACACTGATCGACACCAGTCGGCACGCTTCATCATGGGCAACTCATTTCGTTCGGGCCAGCAACTGCTGGCCCGAACCCGTTTTCGACACCTCTCAGCCGGCTGGTGAGGCGTCAGTGCGCGAGCGGCACCCTGGTCGACGCATGGGCACCGTCACCATCACCGAGCAGCGAACCCTCATGGCGTTGCACCGGGTAACCGCTCGAGGCCAACCACACCAGGAATCGTTCGAACGGCAGCGGTTGGGTGAGGCAATACCCCTGGGCCAAGTCGCAGCCCAACAGGCGCAAGCGATCGAGTGCCTCGATCTGTTCCACTCCTTCGGCCACCACCTTCAACCCGAGGTTGTGTCCGAGGTCGATGGTGGAACGCACGATCACCTCATCGCGAGCATCGTTCATCAGCTTGCTCACGAAACTCCGGTCGATCTTCAACTCCGACGCCGGCAGGGTACGCAGGTAGCTGAGCGACGAATACCCGGTACCGAAATCGTCGATCGACAGGTGCGTGCCGAGCGCCCGCAACGCCTCGGCAGCCGCCAAGGTGCGCGGCGCATCCGACAACAGCGCGGTCTCAGTTATCTCGAGGGTGAGCTGGTCGGGGTCGACGTTGTTCTCGCGCAGTGCGTGTTGTACACGACTGATGATCTTGTCGTCGAGCAGATCGAGTGTCGACAGATTCACCGCCACCTGCAACCGATAGCCGAGTTGGTCGAACAGGGAGATACCGGCCACTGCACGCTGCAGCACCTGCTCGGTGAGCTCGGGCATCAACCCACTCGTTTCAGCGAGAGGGATGAACTCATCAGGCGGAACGAACCCGCGTATGTGGTGCCGCCACCGCACCAATGCCTCTGCTCCCATGATCGTGCCTGTGCTCACGTCGAGCTTCGGTTGGAAGAACACCTCGAGTTCGCGCCGGTCGATGGCGGTGCGCAGTTCACTGAGCATCGACAGGCGGGCCGGGGTGCGCCGGTCGATCTCCTCTCGATACACCTCAATGCCCGTGTGATGCGTCTTGGCCCGATGCATGCTCATATCGGCCCGTCGCATCAGCGTCGCCTCATTCAACGCATCGCCAGCGCTCATGACCACACCGATGTTCACCGTGAGGGCCACATCGAACTCTTCGACGGAATAGGGACGCTGCGCCACTGCCAACAGGGTACGCGCCCTGGAGAGCGCCGCTTCTTCATTGAGCGCTGAGATGAGCACCGTGAACTCGTCACCGGCCGACCGGGCGACGAAATCACCAACCTCCAACTCAGCACCAACTCGACGCGACAGTTCCACCAACACGCGGTCGCCGGCTTGATGCCCAAGCGTTGCATTCACATCACGGAAGCGGTCGATACCGAGCATCAGCACCGTCACGGCACCCAGCCCCGGTGCGGCTTCGAGACGGCGGTTCAGCTCGATCTCGAGCTGCAACCGGTTGGGCAGCCCGGTGAGCCGGTCGTGCCACGCCTCGTATTCGATCTGCTCGTGCAACTGCGCATTACGCAGCGCCATACCCAGCCGCGCTGCCAGCGCATCGGCGCGGATGACATCGCCCTCGTCGAATCGATCGGTTACACCCGACCGTTCGCTGCATAGCAGCACTGCGACCACACGATCACCGTCGCGTACCGGGGCCACGATCACATCGCGCTCGCCACCCCGAAGGTCGATACCGAGCGAACGCAGTTTGGCTTGGTCGAGCATCGACGCACCAACCTCGGAAAGCAGCCCGAACCAACGCTGCTCGGTGACCGTGGCAGGCAGGTCGGCAAACGGTGCACCAACTGTGGCGGCCACGCTCGCCTTGCCGGTATCGGCGGCGAACGTGATCAGGGCGGCCCTATCGGCTCGCAACAACCGTTGCACCTCATCCATCGCCAGAGCGGCAACATCGGCTTGATGGAGCGAACGCCCCACTGCTGCTGCTGACTGGTGGAGTTCCTCGAGGTCACGTAACCGTTGGCTTGTGCGGCCATGCGAGCGCAGCGCCTTCCAGACTGCCGCAACCGGAACTGCTGCGAAAAGCGCAAAAGGACGCCACTGGAGCGAAGCCACCACAGCCAACGCACCAACCACACTCGATACCAGGGCTACCCACACGCTCGTGCCGACAATGGCCCGCAATCGAAGGATAAATCCGCCTTCGAAGAATGAGACCGCCAACGCGATGAACGGGGCAGACGAGAATGAGGCTAGAGGCAGCACTCCAACGAGTACGACTGGAGCTATCGACGGAGGAATAGCGGCCGCATCGACGACGAAGGCAAACACGGCCAGCGCTAAAGATGCTTCAAAGATTCCAACAGTTGCGTTCAACCACACCTTGAACCACGCTGAGCGGTGAATGGCTACGCCAAGCACCACAACAACCAGTGCCACAGCGGTAGCGCCAGCAATTCCTCCCAGGTACACGACGGCAAACGCCATCGGCACTTCTGTCAGGTGAAAATCAATGGCTTCGCGGCGGTACTCGATGAGGAAGGTGTAGTAGCGGGCAGCGAGGAGGCCGAGAGGCACTGCAACCAGCGCCCACAGCGGGGGTGTGTGCCAGGTCCAGCCTGAGGTGAAGGTAATGAGCAGCGCCGAGATGGCCAGCAGCGCAGCACCGAGCAGGAACACGCGGCGCTTGGCGCGGCGCAACGCAGTGGCGGCCAACAGCTCTGCTGCGGCCGCCTCCTCTGCGTTCTGCTCAGTTGTGGCTGTGTCAGCCACCATTGCGCTCTCCGTCCTGCCGTTCGACTCGTAACATCGGTCGATCGACAAGATTCCTTGAGCACATCACCCGAAATATCACCCGGGTGAGGGATGGTCGGCCCGTCAGGCCGAGCGCACTACTGCCAAGCAGCACCGCTCCACGATGCGCCGGTCCACTTCACACCGGTCCACTTCACACCGGTCCAGTCGTCGCCGGTCCATTTCACGCCGTCCCACGAGGCGCCGGTCCACTTCACGCCATCCCACAGCATCCCGGTCCACGATTCGTCGGTCCACTTCACACCGGTCCACAAGGCGTCGGTCCACTTCACACCGGTCCACTTCACACCGGTCCACTTCACACCGGTCCACTTCACACCGGTCCATTTCACACCCCGCCAGCTGCCGTCGACGAACATCGAGCCATTCCACGTGCCCTCGCTCCAGGTGGGCCCCACCCAGGGCGTGGTGCTCCAGGGGGCACCAGTGACCGTGATGTTGCCGCTGATCACCTGGTCGTTGACGGTGACGTACGAACCATTGCGCACGGCGTCGAGGTTGCCGGAGCCGTTCGAGGCCGGCCAGTTCTGCCAGCGCTTGTCCGACTGAGCAAGATCGGCGAGCTTGGTCAGGTCGGCTCGCACCAGCCCGAAGCCCGAGAAGCGGGCGTCTTGCGGCGAGATCACATCGTGCAACGCCGACTCGGAGAGCGTCTTCTTGATCTGATCGGGAGTCATGCTCGGCTTGGCCGACAACAGCAGCGCCACCAAACCACTCACCACTGCGGTGGCCTGTGACGAACCGCTGCCCTTGAACAGCGAGGTACTCACGTACCCCTCGGGATGCTCGGTATCGACACGGCTGCCCGGGTCGCGCAGGCTCACGATCGAGGTACCGGGCGCACTCACATCGGGGTCGCGCTGGCCATTTCCGCTGTTCGCCCAGGTGGGCACTTTCCATTTCTTCACTGCTGACGAACTGTTCACCAGCGCATCGTTCTTGCGTTCCGCAGCAGCGACGGCCACCACATACGGGTCGTTGGCCGGGGCGAGGAGATGCTGGGCATTGCGGCCGTCGTTGCCCACAGCAGCCACCACCACGATGCCGGCCTTCCACGCCCGCTCTACTGCAGCATCGAGCGGATCGACCGTGTAGGGAAGGGTCGAGTCGGTGCCGTACGAAAGGTTGATGACACGGATGTTCAATGCCGAGGCGTTCTCGACCACCCAGTCGATACCGGCGATCACTTGGGTCACGTCGACGGCGCCGGTGTTGTCGCCCACCTTCACCGACACGAGCCCGGCGTCGGGCGCTACGCCCATGAACCACTCGGGATGCGTTGCAGCAAGCTTGGGGTCGGCACCCGGGTCGCGACCGGCGATGATGCCAGCCATGTGTGTGCCATGACCGAAGGTATCGAGGAACTGCGCTCCGGGCGTGTTCGCCTCGGTGGAGAGGTCGACCGTCGCCACCACCTTGTCGGCGCCCGACAGGGCGGCCACAGGGGCGACACCGGTGTCGATGAGGGCCACGTTCACACCTTTGCCGGTGTACCCCTTCGTCCACATCGAGCGTGCGTTGATCTTATCGACCACGTTGTACATCGAGCCGTCAGTCAGCGGCACTCCGGCAGCCGAACCACCAGTAGCGGGCACCACTACAGGGGCCGGTGCGGTCGTGGTACCTGCCGCAAACGAGGTCGGTACAGCCACGACACCCGCAGCGACGAAGGCGAGCGCTGAGGCGGTCACCCACCGAACACTGCGATTCGCGAAAGACAGGTTGTTGCTTCGAGTTGCCACGTCGGCTCCTTGAGAGATCTCACCGGACAAAGAAGAACGTCCCGATCTGGTAGCCAAAAGTGCTGCGCGTTGTGGTGTCTTGAACTGAACCTGAGCTACTTCAGCGGATCTTGAGGAAGGCCTCGCGCTGGGTGGCCATGGCTGCTGCATCGCGGTCGATCGCCCACTCGTTGCGAGCGACTGGGAAGCCGCTGTTGGCCAACCAGGCGATGAATCGGTTGAACGGAAGCGGCCGGGAGATACCGAACCCTTGGGCAAGGTCGCAGCCGAGCCCGGCGAGGTGCACCAGCGTGGCGTCGTCTTCCACGCCTTCGGCAGTGACTCGCAACCCGAGTGTGTGCCCGAGGTCGATGGTGGAGCGCACGATCACTTCGTCGCGATCTTCAGTGACCACATTGGTGATGAAGCTCCGGTCGATCTTCAGCTCGTGGGCAGGCAGCATGCGCAGGTAGCTCAGCGAAGAGAACCCCGTTCCGAAGTCGTCGATCGACAGTTGCACACCAAGTCGTTGAAGCGCTGTGGCGGTGAGCAACGCCTTCGGCCCGTCGGCCAACAGCGCAGTTTCGGTGATCTCGAGCGTGAGTTGGTCGGCGGGAACGCCTTCGGTGCGCAGCGCCCGGCGGACACGATCGACC
Organism: Actinomycetota bacterium; assembly: GCA_037131575.1. Lineage (GTDB taxonomy): Bacteria > Actinomycetota > Acidimicrobiia > Acidimicrobiales > Ilumatobacteraceae > VFMC01. The sequence continues at coordinate 11,649 of JBAXQV010000049.1, read as the reverse complement.
AACCCTTCGTCGAGTAGGTCGAGCGTCGACAGGTTCACGGCCACCTTGAGCTGGTACCCAAGGTCGTTGCACAGCCTGATCGCCGCCACCGACTTGGTGATCACCTGATCGGTGAGCGCACCGATGAGCCCGGCCGCTTCCGCGAGTTCGATGAAATCGAGCGGCGGAATGGACCCACGCGTGGGGTGTTCCCACCGCACCAGGGCCTCGGCACCCACCACCGCTCCGGTGACCAGGTCGACCTTCGGTTGGAAGTGCACATCGAGCTCGCGATGGTCGAGCGCAACACGGAGATCGGCCAACAGCAACAATCGCTCGGCCGCATCTCCCTCGATCTCGGCACGAAAGCGCACCACACCGTCGTGGTGCCTCTTGGCCCACTCCAATGCCTGGTTGGCCTGCCGCAGTAACACGGGACCCTCGGCGGCACCTCTGGTCGCTTCCAGCAGGCCGATACTCACCGCTACCGACACGTCGACTCCGTCGATGTGATACGGCATCTGCACCACCAGAGCGAGGTCGTGAGCGAGTGCCGTGCTCTCTTCGGAGTCGGCCACCTCGTAGACGACGACGAATTCGTCACCAGCTACACGGCCCACAACACCACGGTTGTCGACGGCTTTCAACAGACGTGCGGTGAACTCCACCAGCACCCGGTCGCCGAATTGATGCCCGAAGGCGGCGTTGACATCGCGGAACCGATCGAGACCGATGAGCATGACGCCCACCAGTTGGTGATCGTCGGGTGACCCGTCGAGCTCGTCGTCGAGGATTCGTTCGATGGCAGTGCGGCTCGGTACGCCCGTGAGCGCGTCGCGCCAAGCCTCCTGCTCGATCTGCGCGTGGAGTTGCGCATTGCGCAGCGCCAACCCCAAACGATCGGCGATGGCATCGGCGCGGAGCACATCGCCGGCGTCATACCGCCCCGTCGAGCCGCCGCGTTCGGCCACGAGCATCAGCCCGATCGCCACATCGTCGGCACTGATCGGCGCCACGATCACATTGCCTCCACTGGTGGCCAGCGGAATACCCAGCGTCTGGAACACAGACAATTCGATGAGCAACGCCTCGGGCGCAGCAGCGAACGCCCTCCAGCGCGGATCGTGCACAGTCGTCGGCAAACCTTCGAACGCCTCACCGGTGCTCGCCGCCAACGACACCGCACCCGATGTGGGGTCGAACAGCAAGATGGCGGCACGTTCCGAGCGCAATAGGTTGCGGATCTCGCTGATCGACCCCGATGCGATCTCTTCGGTGTGGAGCGAACTCGATACCGAACGCGACAGCTGGTGCAGCGCCTCGAAATCGCGAAGCCGCTGTGCCGTGCGGCCATGGTTTCGCTCGAGGTTCCAGACCGCTGCGATGGGCACGAGGCCGAGAATGGTGAGATGGGGCCAGGCGAGGCTCAGGGCCGCTGCGAGCGTGGCGGCGATACCGCTCACCGTACTCACCACCGCCATCGATGCCATCTCGGTTCGCGCGCGGCGCCATTGGCCGGGCTCGAAGAACGAGATCACTGTCGACACGAGGAAGGCATCCACAGCAGCGGTCACCAACAAAGCGATGAGCACCCCAACGATGGGCTGCACGCCGTTCCCGCGCTCCTCACCGATCAGGACGTGGAAGATCGCGTAACACAGCACCGTCTCGAAGACGAACAGCGAGCCGTTGAACAGCAACTTCACCATGCCCGGCCGATGCTTCACCACCAGTACCAGCACGCCGCCCACCACTCGGGCGACGATCGCCTTGCCAAGGCCGCAGTACAGCAACGCGAAGGCCATCGGCAGTTCGGTCATGGTGTAGGTGATTGCTTCGCGGCGGTACTCGACGTGGAACACGAACAGATGCGCCACGGCAAAGGCAAGCGTGAAGATGACCAACGTCCACCACCCTGATGGGTGGAGTGCCACCGAGAGGTCTTCATCGGTCATCGACAACAGCAATGACACCACCAGCAATGTCGCCGACATCACCACCACTTTGTTCGACGCGGTGCGGGCACCCCAGAGCGACTGTTTCATGGTCAGACCCAGCCAGCATTCGTCCAGTGGTAGCCATCCCACGCGAGGCTCGACCATGTGGCGTCGGTCCAGTGGAAACCGGTCCAGTGGAACCCGGTCCAGTGATAACCCATCCACGAACCGTCGGTCCAGTGGAAACCGCTCCACACATCGTTGGTCCAGTGGAACCCGGTCCAGTGATAGCCGTCCCAGGGTGTACCGAACACCGTGACATTGCCCTGCACCACCTGGTCGTTCACCGTCACGAACACGCCGCCGCGGGCGGCATCGAGCGAACCGGCGCCGCTCGACAGCGGCCAGGCCTGCACTGCAGCCGACGCCGGCGTGGTGAGAGCCGATGTCAACTGCACGAGTCCTGAACCCGACTTCGCTGCCGCCTTCGGCGTGATCGCCTTCCCATCAGCCGAATCGGTGAGCACCTGCTTCACCTGATCGGGCGTGAGCGAGGGCCGGGCACTCAGCAACAGCGCTGCCGTACCCGAGATTACCGCTGCCGCTTGCGATGAGCCAGTGCCCTTGAACAGGTTGACGCTGGCGAAACCCTCGGGATGCATCTGGTCGACGGTGCTGCCGGGGTCGCGCAGGCTCACGATCGAAGTACCAGGCGCCGACAGATCGGGGTTGCGCACACCGTCGCCCGTGGTAACCCAGTTGGGCACTTTCCACTTCTTGTCGTTGTTCTTCAGTTCGGCGGCCGCAACAGCAATGACGTAGGGGTCGTTCGCCGGTGTGCCCAGATGGCGCGTGGCCCGCCCGTCGTTACCGGCGGGGGCCACCACCACGATGCCCGCCTTCCAAGCCCGCTCGATGGCCGCATCGAGCGGATCGGTGCTGTACGGCAAGGTGGAACCGCTGTCGAACGACAGGTTGAGTACCCGAATGTTGAGCGTGGCAGCATGATCGGTGACCCAATCGACCCCAGCGATCACCTGCGTCACGTCGACGGCACCGGTGCGGTCGCCCACCTTCACCGACACGATGCCGGCATCAGGGGCAACACCGAGGAACCAGTCGGGGTGCAGGGCTGCGGTGGCTGGATCGGCGCCGGGATCTTCGCCGGCAATGATGCCCGCCATATGGGTGCCATGGCCGTACGTGTCGATAAAGGCGCTGCTCGGGTCGCTCGCCTCTGCGGTGAGGTCGACCGCCGCCACTACCTTGCCGGGACCCGACAGTGCGGCCACCGGGGCAATCCCGGTATCGATGATGGCCACGTTCACACCTCGCCCGGTGAAGCCCCGCGCCCACAGGGCCCGCGCACCCACCTGATCGACCACGTTGTACAACGAGCCGTTGGTGAGGGACACTCCGGCGGCCGACCCACCGGTGGCAGGAACGGCGAGAGTGGCAGTACCGGCCGCAGTAGCGGCCGCAGCCGGCACCACCACGCTGGCCGCCAACGCGCACGACAGAGCGACGGCAGGAAGCGTTGCCCCCCTACGCCGCGCCCCGAGCAGTGTTGACTGTTGGATCCATCGCGCCATGACCTTCTCCTGACAATCCCAAGACCTTGTCCTGAACTTGTTAGACGTTCTACTGGTTTGATGAGACCTTCGACAGGCACGTTTGTCCCCGACTGGAGGGACATGACACGGTCGGTTCGCGGGGCATACAGGGCCTCACACGGCCCTTCGACGGGGCGCGCTCAGGCAGGTCGCGACGGGCGGGACGTCAAGAAAACGCGCGCACGCTGCACGTTGCCGGGTGAGGTCAGCCGATATCGGCGACGTTGGGCGCTGCCGGAAACTGCTCCGACGGCAAGGACATATGTCCCGTCGACTTCGCACAATGTAGTTGGGCAACCACCCTAGGCAGGCGTCATGGCACGCAATGCCGCCCGAATGGGAGCCTCGGCGACAGGTGACACCACCTCGACGCCTGCGGGGCCGTCGAGCACGAAGGTGAGCCCGTCGAGCGCCTTCTTGTCGCGACTCATCAGCGCCACCAGACGATCGTGATCGAGCCCTGCGGGAAGGCCGACCTCGAGTTCGTAGGTGCCGGCCACCACCGCGTAGTGCTCGGCCACACGAGCGTCGTCGATGCGCCCCAGTTCACGCGCCAGGTGCGCGGCATAGACCAGCCCGATGGCCACCGCTTCCCCATGGGCCAAGCCGTGGTGACTCTCGACCTCGAGGGCGTGCGCCAGCGTGTGGCCGTAGTTGAGCAGAGCCCGACGGCCACCTTCGCGCTCGTCGGCAGCCACCACGTCGGCCTTGATCTGCACACATCGAGCGATACGGTCGGTTTCGTCGAGCGCCAGCAAATCGTCGCCGGTGAGGAAGTGGTACTTCGCCATTTCGCCCCTTCCGCAGCGCAGTTCACGCGGCGACAGGGTGCCCAGGGCATCGAGGTCGCACACCACACCAGCAGGCTGCCAGAAGGCACCGATGAGGTTCTTGCCGCCCTCCCCCGGCACGTCGGCGGCCGAAGAGAGGTTCACGCCTGTCTTGCCACCCACCGCGGCATCGACCATGGCCAACAGCGACGTGGCCACGTGCACCACCGGAACGCCGCGATGCCATACCGACGCCGCGAACCCGGCCACATCGGTGACCATGCCGCCGCCGACACCGATGACCACGTCGTTGCGGGTGATGCCAAGTTCGGCGAAGCGGCCGCACAGCATCTCGATGGTGGCCAACGTCTTGTACGCCTCACCGTGCCCGATTTCGACCACCTCGAAGGGGATACCGGGTTCGATGTCGAGCGGCACGCCTGCCTGGGTGACCACCGCGGCGCGCTTGGCAGTGCGCGGCACGAGCGCCGCGAGTTCGTGCTTCGCCCCATGCCCCACCACCACGTCGTAGGCGCGGTCGCCCAAAGGTACGTGCACCGTGCGCAGCGCAGCGTTCGGGCTCACCTGAGCACCGCCTCCACCACATCGCTCACACTGCGGTCGTCGACGCACACGATGAGGTCGGCCACCTCTCGGTACAGCGGCTCACGATGTTCGTACATACGCTGCAACGTACCCTCCGGGTCGTCGTCGAGGAGCGGACGGTGCGCGCCATTGCGCACACGCTCGAACAGGGTGGCCGGTGATGCTGCCAACCAAACGATGCGGGCCCGGGCAGCGTTGAGCACAGCCCGATTCTCAGCACGGAGCACCACGCCTCCGGCAGCAGCGATGACCGCAGGCTCGGCGCGAGTGAGTGCCTCGGCGAGCACCTCAGCTTCGATGACCCGAAATGCTGCCTCACCGTCGGTGGCAAAGATTTCCCGCACGCTGCGGCCATCGCGCGCTTCGATTTCCGAATCGGTGTCGAGCAGTGGGCGCCCGAGCCGCTCGGCGGCAATACGCGCCACGGTCGACTTCCCGCTGCCCATCATGCCGACCAGCACGAGGTGCTGGTCGGAAGCGATCACGATTCGCGCAGCGACGCCGTGAACGCCGCCGCGTTGCGAGCGAACTCGGCCACGCTGTCGCCACCGAACTTGCGCAAGGCTTCGCCAGCCAACACCAGGGCCACCATCGTTTCGGCCACCACACCCATGGCGGGTACGGCAGTCACGTCGGTGCGCTCCTTGAAGCTCACGGTTTGTTCCTTGGTGACCACATCGACGGTCTTCAAGGTGGGCCGGTTGAGCGTGGCCAGCGGTTTCATGGCAGCACGCACCACCAACAGTTCACCATTCGTGATTCCGCCCTCGGTGCCGCCAGCCAGTGTGCTTTCGCGGCGGTAGTCGTTGGCAGAGGCGTCCCACACGATGGCGTCGTGAGCGTCGCTCCCCCGCCGACCGGCCACCTCGAACCCGTCGCCGATCTCCACACCCTTCACCGCTTGGATGCTCATGATCGCTTCGGCCAACAGCGCGTCGATCTTGCGATCCCAGTGCACATGGCTGCCCAAGCCCACCGGCACGCCGTAGGCCAGCACCTCCACGATGCCGCCCAGCGAGTCGCCATCTTTCGCGGCGGCCTTCACTTCTTCCACCATCGCCTCTTCAGCAGCGCTGTCGAAGCAGCGCACCGGCGACTCATCGACACGATCGAGATCGGCCATGGTGGGCCGTTGTGTGGCCGCGCTGCGCGCCGGGCCCATCTGGATGACATGGGAGATGACGCCGATGCCGAGATGGCCGAGCAACTTCTTCGCCACCGCACCAGCAGCCACACGAGCAGCGGTTTCGCGGGCACTCGCCCGTTCGAGCACATCGCGTGCGTCGGTGAAGCCGTACTTCTGCATACCGGCGAGGTCGGCGTGGCCGGGCCGCACCTGGGTGAGCGGATCGTTGGTCACACCAGGCGCCGGCGACATCTCCTGATGCCACTTGTCGCTGCGGAACCACTCGCTGTTCTTGATCTCGATGGCCACGGGCGACCCGAGGGTGCGGCCGTGCCGTACACCGCCGATGAGCGTGAGTTCATCTTGTTCGAACCGCTGCCGCGGGCCACGGCCGTAGCCCAAACGGCGACGGGCCATTTCCACTTGGATGTCGTCGACGGTGATCTCGAGGCCGGCAGGTAGGCCTTCGATGATCACAACCAGAGCTTGGCCATGCGATTCGCCAGCGGTGAGATAGCGCAACATTGCGAGTCAGGCTATCGGGGCGCGGGTAGCGAGTTCACGAACCGCTGCAGCCCGCATGACACTGGTATCGGGCAGCACCCCCAACCAGAGCTGTTGTTGTAGTGCCGCTTGGTGCACCAACATGCCCAGACCATCCACCACCACACAACCGCGAGCACGGGCGCCAGCCAGTAGCGCCGTCTCCAGGGGGTGATACACCAGGTCGGCCACCACCTGCCCGGCGCTCAGCAACTCGGGGTTCACGGGTAGCTCGGCAGTGCCCATGCCCACCGAGGTGGCATTCACCACCACATCGGCCAGGGCCACATCGGCTTCGCTGCCGACGCGCCCCACCGGGCCTGCCAACGACGCAGCCATCGCTGCTGCCGCGGCCGTGCGATTCACCACCGCCACCTCACCAGCACCGGCGCGAGCCAGGGCATCGACCACGGCTCGGGCAGCGCCGCCTGCGCCCAGTACCACCACCCGCTTCTGCTGTACCTGCACACCAGATTCGGCGAGGCTGGCCACGAACCCGGCCCCATCGGTGCTGTAGCCCACCAATGTGCCGTCACCAGCCCGCACTACGGTGTTCACGCTCGCCAATGCTGCGGCAGCAGGGTCGAGCGCATCTACCAACTGAGCAACATCGTGCTTGTGTGGCATGGTGACCGACAGCCCGCCCAAACCAAGGTTGCGCATGGCTGCCAGCGCCTGCCCTGCCTGCCCCGCAGCCACATCGAACGCTGCGTACACCCAGTTCACACCGGCTGCGGCGAACGCGGCGTTGTGCAGCGCTGGCGACAGGCTGTGCCGAACCGGTGAACCGATGACTGCGGCAACCACCGTGGCGCCGTCGATGCGTGACAACTGTTCGGTCACAGCAACCCAGCAGCCCGAGCTTTGTCGACGTTGGCCTGATGTTGTTCACCGGTGACCGCGAAGACGTGGCGGCCGTCTGCGTCGGCGATGACGTAGTAGAGGTACTCGCAATCGGCTTTCGGCAGTTTCTGACACAGTGGCCCACCCAGCGGTGGGTTCGCTGCGGGGTGCAAGACGGCTCGAATCGATGCCCGGCCGGGGTTGGCGATGGGTGTGGGCGGCAACCCTTCGTGCATATACGTGTTGTACGGCGTGTCGATCTGGCGGAGCTGGTCGAACGGCAACGTGGAGTCCTGGCCGTAGAACAGTGTGGCGTCGATCTGCAATGGCATCTGCCGACGGATGCGGTTGAGGATGACACGCGCGATGAGCGGTCGGTCGGCGTCGACCTTGGCCTCGCGTTCCACCATCGACGCGACGATGAGCACCTGATACGCGGTGAGCCCCTGCACATAGCCGTTGGTGACGATGTTCTCCTGGCGGCCGACGCGCTCCATCAAGGCCGCCATTCGCCCCACCACATGCTCGGCGCTCTCACCATTCGACACCTGGTAGGTATCGGGGAACAGCAGTCCTTCGAGATTGGTACCGCCGTCGGGCAGCAGCGCCGAATGCACCGACCCGTTGTTGGTGGCGTCCATGAAATCGGCAATCGACAGTCGGGGCACCTTGGCTGCCAGCCGCGCTGCCATCTTGCTGACCGTCAGCCCTTCGGGGAAGGTGACCGATGTGTAGGTCTGATCGGGTGGGGTCGACAGGGCGCGCAAGATGTTGCCCATACGATCGTGCGGGCGCAGCGCATAGAAGCCCGGTGTGAGTTCGAGCCCACCCTGGTGCTTGGCATACCAACGGAACACCGCCGAGTTGAGAATGATGCCGTCATCGTGGAGACGCAGGCTCAGGCTCTCGAGTGTCTCGCCCTTGTTGACCACGAAGTTCACCGGTGCACCGGGTTGGCCGCTGGGGTTGATCTGGTGCACGTACCACCAGCCCACCGAACCCGCTACGAGGATGGCCACAACGGTTGCCGTGGCCACCACCACCATGATCCACTTCACCCAACGGCGCGAGCGGCGAACGGGCTCGACCACATCGGCGTCGATCTGGTCGACGGGGTCCCACGGGTCGGCCTGCCACCGCTGACGCGTCGCACCCTCGTCGGTGAGCGTCACCGTGTACCCGCCTGGCGATCGAGCCAGCCCTGCAGCATCACGGCGGCGGCCACCTTGTCGACCACACGTCGACGCTCGGTGGCGTTCATCTTGAACTCGAGCATCGCCGCATCGGCAGTGGCCGTGGTGCGGCGCTCGTCGTGGGTCTCTACCGGCACGCCGACCACGGTAGCCAATGCGTCGGCTTCCGCGATGGCGGCTTGCGCTGCCGGCCCGAGGCTGCCGTTCATGTTGAGCGGTAGCCCCACCACTACGGCCTCGGCTTCTTCCTCGAGCACCAGTTCGGCGATGCGTCGATGATCGCGTCGGCGGTCGCCCGTGCGTTGCAGAACGAGCAGTGGTGACGCAATGGTGCCCGAGCGGTCGCTGACCGCGATGCCAATGCGCTTCGACCCGAGGTCGATGCCCAAGACCCGCTTAGCCGGCAATGACGCCCCGGGCGATGCGCAGTGCTTCATCGAGACCTTCAGCGTTCTTGCCGCCGGCTGTGGCAATATCGCCCTTGCCGCCACCACCGCCACCCACGGCCTTCGCTGCATCTTTGATGAGGTCGCCGGCAACGCGGCCCGATGTAGGCGCGACCGCGGCGACCAGGGCCACGCCGCCGGTGGATGCCACACCACCGAGCACCACGATGTCGACACCGGCTTGACGTACGGCGACGGCAAGGTCGCGCAGGTCGCCGGGGCTGAGCCCGTCGATTCGCTCGACCAGTGAACCGTTCACCGCCGCAGCAGCCAGTTCGGTGGCTCGGCCTGCGGCAAGCTGCGACCGCAGGACGCGCAGCTCCTCGTTCAGTGCCTTGATCTCGTCGAGCCTGCGCTGCACACCTTCGACCAAACCGTCGGCGGTTGACCCCACCAGGCGAGCAGCGTCGGCGATGAGGGCTTCATCGCGTTGCAGCAACGCCACCGAATTCGCCCCGGTGACCGCTTCGATACGACGCAGGTTCGAGCCGATCGAACTCTCCGAGACCACCTTGATGACCCCGATATCGCCAGTGGCACGTACGTGGGTGCCACCGCACAGTTCGATCGAGCTACCGGCTTCGAGCACACGCACGATGTCGCCGTACTTGTCGCCGAAGAAGGCCATGGCCCCCATTCCGAGCGCTTCGTCCTTGGTGGTTTCAAAGGCGCGCACGGGCGCATTCGACAGCGTCTCGTGGTTGGCAATGGCTTCGATCTGCGCGATTTCTTCCTCGCTGACGGCTTCATAGTGGGTGAAATCGAAGCGCAGTCGGTCGGGGCCCACCAGCGAACCGGCCTGCTTCACGTGCTCGCCGAGCACCTGGCGCAGTGCGTGGTGCAGCAGGTGGGTGCCGGTGTGGTTACGCCGTGTGGCATCGCGGCGGGCAACGTCGATGGCGGCGGTGGCCGTAACCCCTGGGAACAGCTCACCACTCACGATGCGGGCCACATGGCGGCGCAAACCGGGCAACGCAAACGTGGTGTCGAGCACTTCAGCGACACCCGTGTGGGTGGTGATGGTGCCGGTATCGCCCACCTGGCCACCGCTCTCGGCATAGAACGGGGTGCGATCGAGGAAGATCTCGACCACATCGGGCGTATCGGCGAATGGGCCGGTGGAGCCTGCCAGCACTGCCAGCACACGCGATTCGGTGGTGTCGACGCTGTACCCGTCGAACTGCGTGACACCGAACTGCTCGACGACCTCGCGGTAGTCGTCGAGTCGTTCGTCGCCAACAGCGGCACCCTTGCGAGCGGCCTTGGCGCGTTCGCGTTGGGTGCGCATTTCGGCATCGAAGCCAGCACCGTCGACCGCCACCCCGCGCTCACTCGCGATCTCCTCGGTGAGTTCGAGGGGAAAGCCATAGGTGTCGTGCAACATGAACACGGTGGAACCCGGCAAGGTGGCCGGGTTGGTGACCAGTTCGTCTTCGAGAATCGACAAGCCTGTCTTCAGCGTTTGCCGGAAACGTTCTTCTTCGCGTGTGAGCACACCCACGATGAAGTCGCGATTCTTGGCAACATCGGGGTACGCGCCACCCATCACGTCGACAGCGGTTTCCACCAACGACGGCATGACCAACTTCTCGGTACCGAGCAGGTAGGCGTAGCGCACCGCACGGCGGATGATGCGACGCAGCACATAGCCGCGTCCTTCGTTACTGGGGAACACACCGTCGCTCACCAGCATGGTGCTGCTGCGCGCATGCTCGGCGAGCACGCGCATGCTGAAGCTCACCCGGTCGTCGTAGTCGCCGGGCGTGTAGGTCTTCCCGGTGAGGCTGCACGCCTGGTCGATGAGCGGCAGCATGAGGTCGGTTTCCCACACAGCGTCGACACCCTGCAGCAGACAGAGCAGGCGTTCGAGGCCGGCACCAGTGTCGATGGATGGCTTGGGCAGCAAGGTGCGGCTGCCGTCGGACGCCTGGTTGTACTGCATGAACACCAGGTTCCAGAACTCCATGAACCGGTCGCCACCCGGGTCGGCCAGGGGGCCACCATCGGGCCCGAACGCCGGCCCACGGTCGATGTGCAGTTCGCTGCACGGGCCACACGGCCCGGTATCGCCCATCTGCCAGAAGTTGTCCTTGTCGCCCAGGCGCTGGATGCGATTCATTGGCACACCCACCTGCTCGTGCCAGATTGCCTCGGCCTCATCGTCGCTGTTGTGCACGGTGATCCAGATGCGGTCGCCGTCGAGACCGAGTGTTTCGGTGGTGAACTCCCACGACCACGGGATGATCTCGTTCTTGAAATAGTCGCCGAAGCTGAAGTTGCCGAGCATCTCGAAGAACACGAGGTGCCGCTTGGTGCGACCCACATCGTCGAGGTCGTTGTGCTTGCCGCCCGCACGGGCCGACTTCTGAGAACTCACCGCACGCTTGAACGGTGCCACCTCGTCGCCCACGAAGTAGGGCTTGAACGGCACCATGCCGGCCACGGTGAACAGCACCGTGGGATCGTGCGGGATGAGGCTTGCCGACGGCACGACCGTGTGACCCTTCGCGACGAAGAAATCGGTGAAGGAGGAGCGGAGCTGATCGGCGGTCTTCGGAGGCGTACCCATGGAGGGCACAGCCTACCGATGCAC